>JAPLRA010000427.1 GCA_026399445.1 Sulfuritalea sp. | reverse complement strand
CCGATCGCGCCGATGATCCTCGGCACGATCCGCGGCCCCACGGCGGAACGGACCTTCCAGACCACCATGATCAGCTTCCAGAATGACTGGACCATCTTCTTCCAGCGGCCGGTCAGCGCTACGGTGCTGGCCCTGACCATCGTCGCGCTCGGCGTGCCGGTGATAAAGGCCTGGAAGGACATCTACATCCCGGCGCTGCGCCGCGGCAGGGCGTGATGCCGGACTCGAACAGGTAGTAAAAGACATGAAACAGACTCCAGCCGAAAGCAGTGCCCAGGCTTCCCTTGTCGAAGCCACGGTGGCGCGGGCCCGCGTCGCCCAGAAGGAATACGAAACATGGTCCCAGCAGCGCGTCGACGAATGCGTGCTCGCGGCGGGCTGGGCGATCATGCAGCCGGAGCGCAACCGCGCGCTGGCCGGGATGGCGGTGCGCGACACGGGGCTGGGCGTGGTCGCGGACAAGATCACCAAGAATCATCGCAAGACCCTGGGCCTGCTGCGCGACCTCAAGGGGGCGAAGAGCGTCGGCGTCATCGCCGAGTATCCGGAACGCGGCATCGTCGAAATCGCGCGGCCCGTGGGTGTCGTCGCGGCCATTACGCCATCGACCAATCCCGGCGCCACGCCCGCCAACAAGATCATCAATGCCCTCAAGGGGCGCAACGCCGTGATAGTCGCCCCCTCGCCCAAGGGTGCGAGCACCTGCGCCGCGCTGATCGGCTACGTCAATGCCGAGTTGGCGAAGGTCGGCGCGCCGCCAGACCTGGTGCAGATGCTGCCCGCGCCCATCACCAAAGAGGCGACGCTGGGCCTGATGCGCCAGTCCGACCTGGTGGTCGCCACCGGCTCCCAGGCCAACGTGTGCGCCGCCTATGGCAGCGGCACGCCGGCCTTCGGTGTCGGTGCCGGCAACGTGGCGGCCATCATCGACGCGTCCGCGAACCTCGCCGATGCGGCGGCAGCCATCGCGCTTTCCAAGACCTTCGACAACGCCACCAGCTGCTCCTCGGAAAACAGCGTGGTGATCCTCGACGCGGTCTTCGATGCCGCGCTCGCCGCCCTCGAGAAGGCCGGCGGCGTAATGCTCGACGCCGAGGAGAAGGCCCGCCTGCAGGCCGAGATGTGGCCCCACGGCAAGCTCAACGCGCAGACCACGGCGCAATCCACGGCCACCATCGCCGGGCTCGCCGGGCTGGTGCGGCCGGAAGTCGCCCGCGCCGCCTTCCTGATGGTGCGCGAAGACGGCACCGGCCCCGGCTGCCCCTTCTCCGGCGAGAAACTGGCGCCGGTGATGGCCGTGTACCGGGCGCGCGATTTCGACCATGCCTGCCAGATCGTCGCCGACATCTACGCCTACCAGGGCGCGGGCCATTCGGTCGGCATCCACAGCGCCGATGACCAGCATATCCTGCGCCTGGGCCTCGAACTTCCCGTATCGCGGGTGATCGTCAACCAGATCCACTGCTACGCCACCGGCGGCAGCTTTGACAACGGCTTGCCGTTTTCGCTGTCGATGGGCTGCGGCACCTGGGGTCGCAACAACTTCTCCGACAACATGAACTACCGGCACTATTTGAACATCACGCGCATCTCGCGCAAGATTCCGCAGCAGATGCCGGCGCTGGAAGACATCTTCGGCGACTATTTCCGCAAGTACGGGGAATAGTTCCATGCTGCGCACCATCCGCGCCCGAGTCGACCACCAGGCGGCGCAGCGCCCCAGCGCGACCTACCTGATCGCGCCGGAAACCGGCCGCGCCATGAGCTTCCTCGGTCTGCAGTCGGCGTCGCGGCGTCTCGCCGGCTATCTGCAGAGCCAGGGCATCGAGCCCGGCGCCAAGGTGGCGCTGCTTATGCAGAATGGTTACCAGACCTGCCGCCTGTTGATCGGTGCCATGTACGGCGGCTACTGCATCACCCCGCTCAACATGCTGGCGCAGCCCTCGCAGCTCAGTTACGTGCTCGAACACAGCGATGCCGGGATCGTGTTCATCGCACCGGACCAACTCGAGCGCCTGCAGCAGGCGTCCGCGAATCTCGTCCGACCGCCGAAAATTGTCGTGTGCGAGGTGGACGCCGAGGAATTCCTGCCGGCGGCAGATGCGGTCGGCGCAATGCCGGCCGCGCCTGGCGAAGAGGATGCGGCGCTGATGATGTACACGTCCGGCACCACCGGCAAACCCAAGGGCGTCGTGCTGTCGCAGCGCGCCGTAGTATCGGGCGGCGAGTTCGTCTCCGCCGTGCACCAACTTGGCCCGGACGACCGCGTGATGGCCGTGCTACCGCTCTATCACATCAACGCACAGGTGGTCACGGCGACCTCGCCGCTGATCCATGGCGGCAGCCTAGTGCTGCCCCATCGCTTCAGTGCCTCCAGCTTTTGGCAAACCGCGATAGGGCAGGGCTGCACTTGGGTCAACGTCGTGCCGACCATGATCGCCTATCTGCTCAACGGGCCCGACCTCGCGACCCTCGGGCTCGATGCGTCGGCGATCCGCTTCTGCCGTTCTGCTTCTGCACCCCTACCGCCGGCCCAGCACCTGGCCTTCGAGGAAAAATTCGGCATCGGCATTATCGAGACCATGGGCCTGACGGAAACCGCGGCTCCATGTTTCTCGAATCCCCTGTCGCCCGAGCGGCGCAAGGTCGGCAGTCCGGGGCCAGCCTACGGCAACGAGGCGAAGATCGTCGACAGCAAAGGGGTAACGCTATCTGCCGGGGATGTCGGTGAGATCATGGTGCGCGGCGCTAACGTCATGACTGGCTATTACAAGGATCCGGTTGAGACCGGGCGCACCCTCGATGCTGATGGCTGGCTGCATACCGGCGACCTGGGCTACTTGGACGAGGATGGATTCGTCTTTGTCACCGGACGCATCAAGGAACTGATCATCAAGGGCGGCGAAAACATAGCCCCGCGCGAAATCGATGAAGCGCTTTTGACCCACCCCGCGGTCGACGACGCTGCCGCGGTCGGTATGCCCGACACGCGATACGGGCAGGATATCCTCGCCTGCGTCGTACTGCGTCCGGACGCTACATGTACTGAAGCTGAGTTGCGAGAACATTGCTGCCGAGAGCTCGGCCCCTACAAGACGCCCAAACTGATCCGCTTCGTCAACGACCTACCACGCGGACCCTCGGGCAAGGTTCAGCGGCTCAAATTGCTTGACCCGCCAGCTTTCGGAATTTCCTCAAAGCAGCCTTAGCCGAACAGCCAAGGTCAGCGGAAAAAGGGAACTTTCCATTCAGTGGCAGTTGGGTGGCGATCGATCCACGTCAGCATCGGTTAGGACGAGATTGAGTCCCTGGCGACGTCTCCAGCGTATCAGTCGGAGATAGATATAGAAAAGATGTTTCTCGCGCTCTAGGATTCAATCGGTGGATGCAAGAATCTAGAAACTGCATAAGTAGAAGGTGTGTTGCATCCACCGGTTGAATCCAAGAGATAATTCCCGAGCGGCAGGTCATGGCCGGTAGTGTGAACTCGCCGACGGCCGCTTCCGAGAAGCCGAAGTTTTATGACCCCTTACTGGCGATGAATTGGTCAGCATCAATGGGCACTCGGTGCCCATACCGGTCGGTCGAGGAAACTGGAAGCGGACCTTCGTCGCGAGTCCCGGAAAGGTGAAAAGCTTCGACCTCAGGTCTTTCTAGCGCGCACGTTCTTCACCCAATCGTCTCCGTTACTCGCCCGAAAAAACTGCTTGATCGCATCTGTAAACTGCTGCCGACTATGTCGGGTACGCTCGATCAGACCGACGTGGCGCTGGACATCGGTACCTGGCAGGGGAATGATCTTTAAGCTCTGATCGCGTGCCCATTGAATGTTGGCCAGTCGCGGCACAATGGAGATGCCAAAACCCTGGCGAACAATCTCTACAATTGCCTCGACGGAATTCAACTCCATCTCGTCGCGCACGGTCACCTTGCACTGGTTCAATACGTCATTGACGAGACAACCCGTCCATGTTTGCCTATCGAATCTCAGAAAGGGCGCGTCGGACAATATGTCTAGTGGGCTTGCTGCTAATTTAAAGTGAGGACGCCGTGGGACGATCAGCACCATCGGCTCGGCGTAGAGAGGAGTCCACACCAAGCCGGACGGCAAGGAGCGTGGTGACTGTGTTACTACCGCGGCGTCGAGTTCGCCAACTTCAACCCTGCGGGCAAAGT
>JAPLRA010000025.1:2062-3444 GCA_026399445.1 Sulfuritalea sp. | reverse complement strand
GCAGGCCGCGCCGCAGCACTGGCGGCCTGTCCGCAGCCCGACATCCTGGTCAACAACGCCGGCGGTCCGCCGCCCGGCGATTTCCGTAACTGGTCGCGCGAGGACTGGCTGGCCGCACTCGATGCCAACATGCTGACGCCGATCGAACTGATCAAGGCCACGGTCGACGGCATGATCGCGCGCAAGTTCGGCCGCATCGTGAACATCACCTCGGGCGCTGTGAAAGCGCCGATCGACGTGCTGGGCCTGTCCAACGGCGCGCGCTCGGGCCTCACCGGTTTCGTCGCCGGCCTGGCGCGCAAGACCGTGGCGCACAACGTCACCATCAACAATCTGCTACCCGGCTTTTTCGACACCGACCGCATCGCGACGGTGATCGGCGGCCAGGCCAAGGCACGCAACGTGCCCTATGAACAGGTGCTGGCCGAGCGCGTTGCGACGATTCCGGCGGGGCGCATCGGCAACCCGGAGGAGTTCGGCGCAGCTTGTGCGTGGCTGTGCTCGACACAAGCCGGATTCATCACCGGGCAGAACTGGCTGCTCGACGGCGGGGCATATCCGGGGACCTTCTGACCGAAAATGGCATTTGTATCTGGATGCCTCCCGTAGTCGGGATGTTGCTATCCATTGACGGTACTAGCGCCGTCCGTTAGTATTCGCACATGATTCAGTCGTTCAACTGTGCCGATACGGAAAACCTGTTTGCAGGTCGGCGTGTGGCGCGGTTCGCCAACATCGCCACCGTGGCAATGCGGAAGTTGCAGCAGGTCAACGCCGCCGGATCGCTGGAGTTTTTGCGCGTGCCGCCACAGAATCGGCTGGAGCAGTTGAAGAAGGATCGCAAGGGGCAATGGAGCATCCGGATCAACGATCAGTTCCGGGTGTGCTTCGAATGGCGCGACGGGCACGCCTGGCGCGTAGAGATCGTCGATTACCACTGAGGAGAACGTATGCCGCGAAAAGTACCGCTCGCCACGCCCGGCGAAATTCTGCTGCATGACTTCCTGGAGCCCATGGGTATCACCCAGTACCGGCTCGCCAAGGAAATCGGCGTACCGCAACGCCGGGTCGGCGAGATTGTGGCCGGCCGGCGTTCAATCACCGCCGACACGGCGCTGCGCCTGGCGGCGTTTTTCGGCACCGATGCGCAGAGCTGGATCAATCTGCAAAGCCACTACGACACGGAAATGGCGCGGGACGCCATGGAAGAAACGCTGTCGCGGATTCGCCGCTGGGATGAGTTGTCGGCGGCTTGAAGCGTTCGCCGTATCGCCAGCGCCGACTTTTCCGTCATTCCCGCGAAGGCGGGAATCCAGCGATAGGCTTGTTTCGTCGCCGTATCACCAGCGCCGACTTTTTGATTTTGACTTTGTTCCCACGTC
>JAPLRA010000025.1:0-2034 GCA_026399445.1 Sulfuritalea sp. | reverse complement strand
GGCGACCTACTTTCTTGTTCGCGCAAGCAAGTAGGCAAAGAAGCGCTCCCCGCCTCCCCGGCCCTTCGGGCTCCCCTCGCTGCGGAAGGCCCGCCGGGCCGGTCGCTAAACTAGCCGACCAAAAAGCGGCCGTCGTCGGACAACGCGACCGGACTACCCTCGGCGAACCTTCCTCGCTCGGCGGGTCAGAGGGGAAGGCAAACCGTCGCGCGTGGTGGAGCGTGCCGAATTTGAATTCGAAGTAGAACCCTTATCGCTTTACGAACGAGATCTAACGGCGGCAAAAGACTGGGAAGAGACATTCGGAATTTCTGGGTGCCGATCAAAACTATGCCAATGCGATGTTGCGAGGCTTCGATCCGGAGCGTCGGCTTACCGGAGTACATCGGTCGCTGACTCCGCCTCCCTCGCTGAAGGAAATAGCGCAGCCGTTTGGGCACGGCGAGCACCCATTGCTGCACCGGTAGCGGCGGAAAGACATGATCGATTAGGCGCGCCGCTGTTTTGGCCATGCGCCGCGTGTTGCAGGAGGGGCACACGCCACGACATTTGCAGGAGCACGCGATCAGGAAATCGTGCTGACGCTCGTCACAGTAGGCTCGGGCGCTCAGCCAAATAGTCGGCGCTGGCGAAACGGCGAAGGGGATGCGGTGAGGCACTGCTTCCTGGCAGGACCGGGTGATTTCGGAAATGTAACCCGGTGCCCGAACCGCGCACCGGGCTTGTGCCGGTTCCTGCGAGCGGGGACCACGCCCCCGGTCAGCCCAGGTAGGACGCCACGTCAACCTCGTCGATCTGCTCGGGCCGCATGAAACGGCGCGCGTACTCGAGGTAAACGCCGGATTCCAGGAAGATCGCAAAGAGGTCCGGATCGATGTGCCTGTCCTTCTTCATGAAGCTCATGATCTTGACCGCCTCGGAGAGCGTCTTGCCCTTCTTGTAAGGGCGATCCACCGCGGTGAGCGCCTCGAACACGTCCGCGATGGCCATGATCCTCGCCTCGACGCTCATGTTCTCTTTGGTCAGGCTGCAGGGATAGCCGCCGCCATCCAGCTTCTCGTGGTGCCCGCCGGCGATCTCGGTCACCCGGCTCAGATGCTTGGGGAAAGGCAGGGAACTCAGCATCTTGATCGTCTGCACGATGTGCTCGTTGATCTTGTAGCGATCCTCGTCGGTCAAGGTACCGCGCGCGATCGACAGGTTGTAGATCTCCCCCCTGTTGTAGAGGTTCGCCGGCGGTGTGATGCGGAACCCCCATGGGTTATCCAGGGGGATGCTGTCGCGCTCCCCTCGCGGCGTAATGTGTTCCGGCTTGTCGGCAAGCAACTGCTCCAACACCGGCAGAGGTTGTGCCGGAATACCTCGCTTCGACAGCAACTCCTGCTCGGACACCCCCATCCGGTCGTCCAGCGTGCGCAACCAGCGACGCCCGGCAAGCTCCTTGAGCCGGTCGATCTTTTCCGGCGCCATGAACTCGCCGCCAACGTTGCAGGTCGCCACAAAGGCAAACTCGTCGTTCAACGTCGCCTGCCGTGCGGCGACATCGGCACGCAGCATATCGCTGTCAACCGCTCCGGCCGGCAGGCCGGCGACGGCGCCTTGCAGCGCGGCGATTTCGACATCGCGCTTCAGCACTTCGAAGCGCATGCGGATCTCGTGGATGCGGTCGTATATCGTCTCGAGCTTGGTCGCCTTGTCGACCACGTACTCCGGGGTCGTCACCTTGCCGCAATCGTGCAGCCAACCGGCTATGTGCAGGGCCTCCCAGCCATCCTCGGTGAGGTCGAAACCGGCGAAGGGTCCGTCGGTTTTTTCGCAGGCTGCCTTGGCGAGCATCTTCGACAGCTCGGGCACGCGCTGGCAGTGACCGCCGCTGTAGGGACTCTTGGCATCGATGGCGCCGGCAACCAGCTGGATCATCCCCTCCAGCAGGGCCTTTTGGTCGAGCAGCATCTTCTGGTTGTCGATCGCGATGGCCGCCGTGCCGGACAGGGCCTCGATGAAGGCAAGCAACGCAGGCGAGATGGGGGCGCC
>JAPLRA010000481.1 GCA_026399445.1 Sulfuritalea sp. | reverse complement strand
CGACCTATACCGTCGATCATTCCGTCAATATTTATGTCGTAAATGGCGAGGGCAAACTGGTCGGCGTGATTCCATTCGGCACACCGCTCGAAGAAGTTGTTCGGCGCATCGAAGGAATGCTGGACAAATCACGCTGACCAGCCGCGGCACGAAGCACCTAAAAAAATAGCTGCTCCCCTCAACAATACAGAGAGACATCATGGCCCACATCGTAATTCTCGGCGCTGGTATCGGCGGCATGCCCATGGCGTATGAAATGCGCCAGTTGGCGAAGAAGGAAGATCGCATCACGGTCATATCCAACAATTCCAAGTTCCACTTCACGCCCTCCAATCCTTGGGTGGCCGTGGACTGGCGCACTCGCGGCGATATCGAACTTGAGATAGCGCCGCTGTTGGCGAGGAAGAACATCGATTTCATTGCCGTCGGCGCAAAGCGCGTGCATCCCGACCGCAACCAGGTTGAGCTCGATGATGGCCGCAACGTTGACTATGACCAGCTGGTGATCGCTACCGGCCCCAAGCTGGCCTTCGACGAGATCGAAGGTCTCGGACCGAAGGGCCATACCCAGTCGGTGTGCCACGTAGACCATGCCGTCACCGCCGAGAAATCCTGGAAGGATTTCGTCAAGGATCCCGGCCATATTGTGGTGGGCGCCGTGCAAGGCGCATCCTGCTACGGCCCCGCCTACGAGTTCGCCATGATCATGGATACTGACCTGCGCAAACGCAAGATCCGCGACAAAGTGCCGATGACTTTTGTTACGGCCGAACCCTACATTGGGCATCTCGGCCTCGGCGGTGTCGGCGATTCCAAGGGCCTTATGGAATCGGCCATGCGCGAGCGCCACATCAAGTGGATCTGCAATGCCAAGGTGACCAAAGTCGACGCCGGTAAGATGTTCGTCGCCGAGCACAATGAGGACGGCACGGTGAAGAAGGAACACGTGCTCGAGTTCAGGTATTCGATGATGCTTCCGGCCTTCAAGGGTGTCGATGCGGTGTTCGGCATTGAGGGCCTGACCAATCCGCGCGGCTTCATCTTGATCGACGCCTATCAGCGCAACCCGAAGTTCCAGAATGTTTACTCGGTCGGCGTCTGCGTCGCCATTCCACCGGTGGAGGCCACCCCCGTGCCGGTGGGTGCGCCGAAGACCGGCTACATGATCGAGTCCATGGTGTCCGCCGCGGCACACAACATTCGCGACGTACTCGATGGCAAGGAACCGACTCACAAGGCCACCTGGAACGCCGTGTGCCTCGCCGACTTCGGCGATACCGGCGCGGCGTTTGTCGCCCTGCCGCAGATTCCGCCGCGCAATGTAAGTTGGTTCGCCGAAGGCAAGTGGGTGCACCTTGCCAAGGTGGCGTTCGAGAAATTCTTCATGCGCAAGATGAAGAAAGGCACTACCGAGCACGTGTTCGAGAAGATGTTCATGAACGCCGTCGGCATCATGAAACTGAAGGACAAATGACATCACCTGTCGCGCCGCGAGCAACGGACTACTCGGCTCCAGAGCGATGGGCATCAGGTATCGCGCACGAAGCGCCAATCCATTTTCAAACTACCAAGGAGAAATCATGAAGGTCAAAGCTGCTGTCGCCCACAAGGCCGGAGCACCCCTGTCAATCGAGACCGTGGATCTGGACGGTCCAAGGGCAGGCGAAGTGCTGGTCGAGATCAAGGCCAGCGGTGTTTGTCACACCGATGCTTTCACGCTCTCGGGCGACGATCCCGAGGGCATTTTCCCGGCCATCCTCGGCCATGAAGGCGCTGGCGTTGTCGTCGAGGTCGGCGCCGGCGTGACCAGCGTCAAGCCGGGCGATCACGTCATTCCGCTGTACACGCCGGAATGCCGCCAGTGCGAATACTGCCTGTCGCAAAAGACCAACCTCTGCCAGGCCATTCGCTCCACTCAGGGCAAGGGCCTGATGCCGGATGGCACCAGTCGCTTCAGCCTCGACGGCAAGCCGGTGTTCCACTATATGGGCACCTCGACCTTTGCCAACTATTCGGTGATGCCCGAGATTTCGGTGTCGGTGATGCCCGAGATTTCGGTGGCCAAAATCCGCGAGGATGCCCCGTTCGACAAGGTCTGCTACATCGGTTGCGGTGTCACCACCGGCATCGGCGCGGTAATCAATACCGCCAAGGTACAGGCGGGCGACAACGTGGTGATTTTCGGCCTCGGCGGCATCGGTCTCAACGTGATCCAGGGCGCGCGCATGGTGGGCGCCAACATGATCATTGGTGTGGACATCAACCCGGGTCGCAAGGTCCTGGCGGAAAAATTCGGCATGACGCATTTCGTCAATCCCAAAGAAGTGGAGGGCGATCTCGTCGAGTATCTGGTCAGTCTGACCAAGGGCGGCGCCGATCACACGTTCGAGTGCGTCGGCAACGTCAAGCTCATGCGTCAAGCCCTGGAGTGCTGCCACAAGGGCTGGGGCACCAGCACCATCGTCGGCGTAGCGGGTGCGGGGCAGGAAATTTCGACGAGGCCGTTCCAGCTGGTGACCGGGCGGGTCTGGAAGGGCTCGGCCTTCGGTGGCGCTAGGGGGCGTACCGACGTGCCGAAGATTGTCGACTGGTACATGGAAGGCAAGATCAACATCGACGACCTGATCACCCACGTGATGCCAGTGGAGAAGATCAACGAGGCCTTCGACCTGATGCACGAAGGCAAGTCGATTCGTTCGGTGGTCACGTTCTGATCTTCGATTCGTGCCCGCTATTCCTTTTACAACCTGAGAAATCGGGCTGCCCTCGTCAATGACGGGGGC
>JAPLRA010000031.1 GCA_026399445.1 Sulfuritalea sp. | reverse complement strand
CCTGGGCACCGGAGAGCGCGCGGCACCGCTGCGCCGCGCCCGGGGTTTTCCTCGGCTACGACTTCCATCTGGGCAATACCGGGCCGCAACTGATCGAGATCAACACCAATGCCGGCGGCGGTCTGCTCAACGCCCTGCTCGCGCGTGCGCAGAAGGCCTGTTGCGACGACGTCGAGGCACTGCTGCCCGGCGATCTGGCGGGCGATACGCCCGAGCATCTGTTCCTCGAAATGTTCCGTGCCGAGTGGCGGGCGTTTGCCGCAAAAGTCGGCGCCGGCGACGCGGTGAAACGCATCGCCATCGTCGACGAAGCGCCGCTGACGCAATACCTGTATCCCGAGTTCGTCCTGTTCAAGCGCCTGTTCGAACATGCCGGCATCGAGGCGGTGATCTGCGATCCGCAGGCGCTGGCCTTGCGCGAGGGCGCGCTTTGGCACGGCAGCGATCGCATCGACCTGGTCTACAACCGGCTCACCGACTTTGCGCTGGACGCGCCGGCCAATGCGGCCCTGCGCGCGGCGTGGCTGAGCGACGCGGCGCTGATCACGCCGCATCCGCAGGCGCACGCCTTGTACGCCGACAAGCGCAACCTGGTGGCCTTGTGCGACGACGCGCTGCTGGCCGGGTGGGGCGTCGATGCCGAAACCCGCACCACGCTGGCGAACAAGATTCCGCGCACCGAGCTGGTGGTGCCGGCGAATGCCGACGACCTTTGGGCGCGGCGCAAGCAACTCTTCTTCAAGCCCGCTGCCGGCTACGGCTCCAAGGCCGCCTATCGCGGCGACAAGATCACCAAGCGCGTGTTCGACGAGGTGCTCGCCGGCAACTACATCGCGCAGGCGCTGGTGCCGCCGTCCTCGCGCACGCAGGGGCAGACCACCAATTTCCGCACCCCCGGCGGCGGCTTCGCGCCGGTGCTGACGGTGCCGCAGGGGACGCCATGAAGGTCTTCGGCCTCGCGGGTTATTCCGGCTCCGGCAAAACGACCTTGCTCGAGGAGCTGATCCCGCGCCTGACGGCGGCGGGGCTGAAGGTTTCGCTGATCAAGCACGCGCATCACCGCTTCGACATCGACCATCCGGGCAAGGATTCCTACCGGTTGCGCGAAGCCGGTTGCTCCGAGGTGTTGTTGATCTCCGATCAGCGCTGGGTGCTGATGCACGAATTGCGCGGCGCGCCCGAGCCTTCGCTGGACGAGCAGATCGCGCGCTTTTCGGAATGCGACCTGGTGCTGGTCGAGGGCTTCAAGCACACGCCGATCCCCAAGCTGGAAGTACATCGCCCGTCGGTCGGCAAACCGCTGATCGCCGGCAGCGGCGTCGAAACCATTGTTGCGATCGCGACCGACGAGCCCGCTGTGCTGGCGTCGCAGACTGCGCTGCCAGCCGGGTTGCCAATACTCGACCTCAACGACCGCGATGCGGTTGCCGATTTCATCCTGCGTCACATTCGTCGATCGACGTGCCGCCGCTGGACAACACCTCGATGGATGGCTATGCGGTCCGCTGCGCCGACGTGCCGGTTGCCGGAACGCGACTCGCGGTCGCCCAGCGCATCGCGGCGGGCAGTGTCGGCCATGTGCTGGCGCCGGGCACCGCCGCGCGCATTTTCACCGGCGCGCCGCTGCCGGCCGGCGCCGATGCGGTGGTGATGCAGGAATTGTGTGCCGTGGATAACGGTAGCGTGACGGTGAATCATGTGCCGCGCTCTGGTGAGTGGATCCGCCGTCGGGGCGAAGACATTGCCGCCGGAGCCGAGGTGTTGGCGGCCGGCACGCGCTTGTCGGCGGCGCATGTCGGCGTCGCCGCATCGGTGGGCGCAGCGCAGCTCATCGTTTTTCGCCGCCTGCGGGTGGCGCTGTTTTCGACCGGCGACGAACTGGCGATGCCCGGCGAAGCGCTCAAGCCCGGTGGCATCTACAACTCAAATCGCTACACGCTGCGCGCGCTGCTGGAAGGGCTAGGCCGATCTCGGTATCGTGCCCGACTCGCGCGAGGCGGCGCGCGCTGCGCTGCGTGTCGCGGCGGCGGGCAATGACCTGATCCTCACCAGTGGCGGCGTTTCTGTCGGCGAGGAAGACCACGTCAAGCCGGCGGTGGAAGCCGAGGGCTCGCTCGATCTGTGGAAGATCGCCATCAAGCCGGGCAAGCCGCTGGCGTTTGGAAAAATTATGCGAAGCGGTATCCACGCGGACGGCGCTAGCTCGCTCTGCGTACCTGGGATTCCGCTTCGCGGGCAGGTAACGGCGGCATCGTTCATAGGCCTGCCGGGCAACCCGGTCTCCAGCTTCGTGACGTTCATCATGCTGGTGCGGCCCTTCATCCTCAAGGCGCAGGGCGCTTCTGGCGTGACGGCGCGAGCGCAGGCATTGCGCGCCGATTTCGAGTGCAAGGGCGATCCGCGCCGCGAGTTCCTGCGGGCACGCATCAATGCCGAAGGCGGACTGGAGTTGTTCCCCAACCAGAGTTCCGGCGTGCTGACGTCCTGCACCTGGGCCGACGGGCTGATCGACAATCCGCCGCGACAGGCGATTGCGCGCGGCGACACCGTGCGTTTCCTGCCGTTTTCCGAACTGCTATAGTGAATCGATGGGCGTAAAAATTCTTTTCTTTGCGGGTTTGCGCGAGGCGCTGGGTACGGGTGCCGAATCGCTGGCCCTGCCCGCCGATGTCGTTACGGTCGGCGCACTGCGCGAGCATCTCGCCGCGCGAGGCGAGGCGTGGTCGGCATTGGCGACCATGAAGAATCTGCGCGTTGCAGTCAATCAGCAGATGGTGGGTCTCGATGCGCCTGTGAAGGCGGGCGACGAGGTGGCCTTCTTTCCGCCGGTGACCGGAGGCTGAGATGTCGGTCAGCGTGCAGGAAGCCGATTTCGATGCCGGTGCCGAGATTGCCGCGCTGTCGGCAGGGCGCGAGGATGTCGGTGCGGTCGCCAGCTTCGTTGGTCTCGTGCGCGCGGACAAGGCAGCCGACTCGGCAGTCGGCGCCGGCGGTGAGGCGGCCGTAGCCGCAATGACCCTCGAACACTATCCCGGCATGACCGAGACCGCGCTGGAAGATATCGTCAAGGAGGCGCGCCAGCGCTGGGAGTTTTTTGATGTGCGGGTGATCCATCGCGTCGGCCGGCTGCTGCCGGGCGATCGCATCGTCCTGGTGGCGGTGGCCTCGGCGCATCGCGGCGAAGCCTTTGCCGCCTGCGAATTCATCATGGACTACCTGAAGACGCGCGCGCCCTTCTGGAAGAAGGAAGAAACGCCCGAAGGCGGGCGCTGGGTCGATGCCCGCGAGAGCGACGACCATGCCGCCAGGCGCTGGAATTCAGGCGCCGACTAAAACGATTTGCTGCGGTCAGAGTTTGGCCGCTTCGCTCTTCAGCGTCATGATTGCTGCAACGGTTTCCTTGGAGGCGCCAGCGAAGGGACCACCCAGTGCCGTCTTGGCTCCGGCCTTGTCGCCGCCTTCCACTTTCTTCACTACGTCCGCCGCGCAGACGTGGAAGTTGGCATGCTTCTTCACCAGATCCTGATAGTGCGCAGCAGCCTTGAATTTGGCGCCCTCGCCATAAATCCACTTGCCCAGGTCGCACAGGTTGTCTTTGCATACCGTGGCGCTGCTGAGAGTTTCGGTACTGGTGCCGTCGATGAACTGGCCAAGTCGGACTTTCCATTTGATGTGGGCTGCAATCGCATCGTCGAAGTTCATTTTTTTCTCCCCGGGTTGATTATCAAAATACGGGTCATGCTTACTTGAAGCGTTTGACGCTGTCCTGCAAGCTGCTTGAAAGATCCCGCAGGCGCCGCGCCGAATCCACTGTTTGATTCAGCGATGCGGATGTATCTTCCGACATCTTGACGATTTCCTCGACGCTGGTGGAGATCTGCTTGGTGGCCGAGCTCTGTTCCACCAATGCGCCGGTAATGTCGTTGACCACGGCCAGCACGCGTTTGGAACTGTCGCGGATCTGCTGGATGGATTCGCCGCCCTGCTCGGTCAGGCTGACGCCCTTTGCCGCCTGGGCCACACCGGACTCCATGCTGGCGACAGCGCCGTGAGTGCCCGACTGGATGCGGCCAACCGTGGCTGCGATATCGGCGGTCGACAGGGTAGTGCGCTCGGCGAGTTTCCTGACCTCGTCCGCCACCACCGCGAAGCCGCGCCCTTGCTCGCCGGCACGGGCCGCCTCGATCGCTGCGTTGAGCGCGAGGAGATTGGTCTGATCGGCAATTTCCTTGATGGTCTTGACGATCGAGGTGATCTCTTCGGATTGACGTCCGAGTTCCTGAATGGCGACGGACGAGGAGTTCACTGCATCCGATAGTCGCTGCATCTCCGCAGTGGCGTCGTGGATCACCTGAGTGCCGCTGTCGGCCAGGCTGCCCGCCTGCTGCGACAGGCTGAAGGCTTCCCGCGCGCTTTCCTCCACGAGGTTCATGCTGATGGTCATTTCCATCACCGACACCGAAATGGACGACGCCGCTTCGGACTGCTTGCTGGCATGGGCCGAGACGTTTTCCGACGCCTGCATCATCTCTTCCGAGGCGCGCCCGAGGTTATCGGCGCTCTCGCTGACTTCGCGGATCATGCTGCGCAGATGTCCCTGCATCTCTTTCATGCCCGCCAGCAGGCTTTCGCTGTCGCCGGGCAGGCAGACCACCTCGGTGCCGAGATCACCGGCCGCAATGCGACGGGCGACGGCGACGGCTTCACTCGGATCGCCACCGAGCAGGCGCATCAGGTTGCGGCGCATCAACACCAATGGCGTGGCCACGATGGCGGCGACGATCAGACCCCAGAGGAGGAACTTGATCGCCTCCTCACGGAATATCTTGTTGACGTCGTCGAGATAGATTCCGCTGCCGACGATCCAGCCCCACGGCGCGAAGCCCATGACATAGGAAATCTTGGCCACCGGATCCTTCTCGCCCGGCTTGGGCCAGTAGTAATCGACGAAGCCCTTGCCGTCCTTTTTCACGACGGTGACGAACTCGTTGAACAGGAACTTGCCGTTGGGGTCCTTGAGGGTGGACATGTCTTTGCCCTCGAGTTCCGGCTTGACCGGATGCATCAGGGTTTTGGGGACCATGTCGTTGACCCAGAAATATTCGACGCCGTCGTAGCGCATATTGCGCAGTACGGCCAGTGCGCTGGCCTGCGCCGTTTCGAGGGGCACCTTGCCTTCGGTCACGGACTTCTCGTGCTGGGCGATGACGCCGTACGCGACCTCGACCAGATTGCGCACCTTCTCCTCGCGATCCTTCAGGAGCAAACTGCGTTCGGTATACAGCACGCCGACGAACAGCACTACAAGCGCAGTGACGGTCGCCAGGATGGTGGCCACCAGACGGGTATTGAGCGATAGGGGTGTTTTTGTTGACATGCTCGTCTCCTCCGGTTGATCGAGCTGCGACAACGGCCTCAGGCCAAGCTTCTGCTATGCAATGTTTATGCTACTCCAAAGGTCTAGCTAGCGCTAAAGACATAACAAATCGCAACGGGCGATGTTTCGATCGGCTGCAAGAAAAAACGGCTGGTCACCTGCGTGGCCAGCCGTCGGCAAAGCATTGCGTCCGTCCGGCTTATTTGCGCTTAGCGCCGCCAGTGGCCTTTTTCATGGTTTCGCCGACATTGCCCATGGCGGCGGTGGAAGCTTTCGAAATCTGCTCGAACGCCGCGTTGGCAGTGGCGATCGCCTGCTGGAACGATGCCATCATGTTCGGCGTTTGACCGGGCAGAGTCTTCATGAAGGCCTGCATGGATTCCGTCATGTCCTGATTGCCGGAGGCCAGTTGTTCGGTCACCAGCCGGGCGAACTCGGCGCGGGCGGAGTTGCTGATCTCGGCAATTTGCTGCGCGGCCGCGACCATGCGCTGGGTGGTTTCCTGAGCGTACTGGGTGCGCAATGCCATCATCGCCTGCGGATCAGTCGCGCCGGTTTGGGCCTTGGCGTTTTCGACGCCGCTCTTGAACATTTCCTTGGCCAATTCGGACTGCAGCGCCATGATGCGCTGGGAATTCTCAATCGAAAGCTGCGCCATGCGCATGGCAGCTTCCATGTTCTTGCGGTGAAGTTCGCTGAATTGCTCGATCTTGCCTGCCATGATGTTTCTCCTGTAATTGAGCTGCCAAAACAAGAATACCACCAACGGCTTACGCCAATCTGATCTAAATCAACCGGCATCGCCTTGGCATCGGGTGTTGTTTGAAAACCGCGAGTGAACCATACTTTACACTTGTAGCATTTAGCGGAAGGGACCAATCATGAAAATGCTGGGTATCGGCCTGGTGCTGCTGGTGGCGCTGGAACATTTTTATTTTCTTTACCTCGAGATGTTCCTGTGGACAAAACCGAAGGGCCTAAAGACCTTCGGCAATACGCCCGAGAAGGCCGAGGCGTCGAGGGTGTTGGCGGCGAATCAGGGGCTCTACAACGGCTTTCTCGCCGCCGGATTGCTTTGGGGCTTGATCTATCCGAACGCCGCCGCCGGTATTCATATCCAGATGTTTTTTCTGGCGTGCGTGATCGTTGCCGGGATTTACGGTGGTCTGACGGTCTCCAAGAGAATCATGGTCCTGCAAGGCGGGCCTGCGCTGCTGGGCGTGTTGGCGCTGCTCGCTGCTTAGCCGTTATTCCAGGAGAGCGCTCATGGCAGCCCCCAGCACCAAATGGAAGGAACAGATCACGCCCGATGAAGCCGAACGGCACGCCGGATACGCGCGCGACTTCGAGCAGATTCAGGCGCTGAAGTCGGCAAAATACGGCAAGGGCCGGGCCTTGCACCGCAAGCAGCAACTTGGGCTGCACGGTACATTCGAGGTCTTGTCCGACGTGCCAGAGCATGCACGTCACGGTTTGTTTGCCCGGGCGGCCACTTACCCGGCATGGGTCCGGCTGTCCAATGGCGGAACCGATCGACAGGCTGACAGGAAGCCGGACGTGCGCGGCTTCGCGATCAAGGTCAAAGGCGTAAACGGCCCCGGTGCACTGGGTTCGGGTGCGACTGAAAGCCAGGACTTTCTGCTGATCAATCATCCGGCATTCGCCTTTGCCGGGGCGGACGAATTTGTCGGTCTGGTAAAAAGCCTGACCAAGGGGCCGGGAGCCCTGCTTGGCTATCTGATTTTGCGCTATGGTTTCCTCGGCGCCATGGGGATGATGAAGCGCTTCGCAAAAACATTCAACGCGCCCTTTACCGGTTTTGCCACCCAGCCCTTCTATTCCGCGGCGCCGATTGCCTGCGGCCCCTACGCGGTGCGGGTGCGTTTGCAGCCGGCCAGCGACGAGGTGACACCGGGGGCTGCGGCTGACTGGGCGGGGGATTTTCGCGGCCATCTGGCGCGCGGGCCGCTGCGCTTCGAACTGCAACTGCAGTTCTTCGTCGACGAAGCCCGCACGCCGATCGAGGATGCGTCGATTGACTGGCCCGAGGATGTGGCGCCCTATGTCACGGTCGGGGTGTTGACTTTGCCGCCGCAGGAAACTGCGGATGCCGCAGGGCAGGCGCTGGCGATGACGATCGAGTCAGTCGCCTTCGATCCCTGGAGCGCACTCATGGCGCATCGCCCGCTTGGCGAAGTCATGCGCGCGCGAAAAGTCGTGTACTACCAAAGCCAGACCGGCCGCCGTTAAGGCGGCTTATCCGGCGCAGACCCGGTTGCGGCCGGCGCTCTTGGCGGCGTAGAGATTTTTGTCTGCGGCGTCCAGCAGATCCTGCGGCTTCAGCAATTCGCCGGGCAGCAGCGCCGCGCAGCCGACGCTGATGGTTATATGCTCATGCTGTTGTGCAGGGGCGTGAGGGATTCGCAAGGCCGCAATATTCTCGCGCAGGCGTTCGCCCATCAGGGCGGCGGCGGCAATGTCCGCTTCCGGCAGGAGTATCGCAAATTCCTCGCCGCCGAAGCGGGCGGCGATGTCCGCCGGACGCTGCAGCCCGGCGGCAAGCGTGGCGGCTACTTTCGTCAGGCAGACATCGCCCAGGCCGTGGCCATAGTGGTCGTTGTAAGCCTTGAACGAGTCGATATCGATCATCAACAGGGCAAGCGACGCACCGGCGCGCTGGCAGCGACGCCATTCAAGCTGCAGGGCGTGGTCGAGGCGGCGGCGGTTGGCGATGTTGGTCAGCGAGTCGATGTGGGCCAGCGATTCCAGGAGATCCGCCTTGCGCTTGAGGAGGGCGTGATTGCGCACTCGGGCGCGCACGATGGGTGCGCTGAGCGGCTTGGTTATGTAGTCGATTGCACCGAGGTCGAGGCCGATTTCTTCATCGGATTCGGAACTCAGGGCGGTGACGAAGATCACGGGAATATTCTGGGTCGCGGGATTTCCCTTGAGGCGGCGGCAGACCTCGTACCCGTCCATGTCCGGCATCATGATGTCGAGCAGGATCAGATCGGGCTGCGGCGCGTTTTCCACCAACTGCAGCGCATCGAGGCCGGTAGTGGCGACACGAATCCGGTAGTCGTCGCCAAGAATGGCCGCCAACAGTTTGACGTTACTGACCTGGTCGTCGACGATCAACACCAGCGGTTTGAGCTGAACCGCTTCGCGGGCCTTTACCGCGGTGTCACGGGATATCATAAAAGCTCCAATTCAATCGCCACCAGCGCTTTCTGCGCATCAATGAAATCATAGCGTGAAAGGCATAGTTCGAGCTGCTGCATCGATTTCGCGGCGCAACCGTTCAGCGCCGACTTCAAGGCGGCCAACTGCGCGTGGGGGATCAGTTCGTGACCCTCGATGGCTCGCGACAAAGACGTGCAAAGCGCCCGCGCGGCGGCCGAATCGGCGGCGACCGCGCCGCCGCCAGCTTCCACTGCGGTTGTCTGCGCCAGAAAGGCGGCCACTGCATCGAGTATCGTGGCCAACTCGCTGCGCAGGCTCAGCAGCGCCGGTCGCAGGGCTTCGCCTGCGGCTTTGGCCTTGAGCAGGCGCTCAAGGGCCTGCGCCGCCTGTGAAAGCTTGCGGGCGCCGAGGTTGGCGGCAGAGCCCTTGAGGTTGTGGGCCATTCGCAGGGCTTCGTTGTCGCGCTGCGCCGCCAGGCTTTCTTCGATGGCGTCGGCCGCGCCGGTATGGTCGCTACTGAAGGCTTGCAGCAGATCCCTCAGCAAGTCCGGATCGCCATCGACGATTTCGTCGAGCCGGCGCATGTCGAAGCCCTCAATGCGCGCTGCTGCGTGCCCTGCCGGTGCATCCGCGGCCTTTGGGTCGGCCGCGGATGCACGGCCGATTCGGCAGCCAGCGCAGCAGTGTGGCGAAGAGTTCCTCGGCGTCAATCGGCTTGGCGACGAAATCGCTCATGCCGGCGTCCTTGCAGGCCGTCCTTTCCTCGTTCATTGCGGCGGCCGTCAGCGCAATTACCGGCAGGGCGACAAAGTGCGGGTCGAGGCGCAGCCGCCGGGTGGCTTCGAGGCCGTCCATGGTCGGCATATGCACGTCCATCAGCACGGCGTCGAACTTCTCCGTTTCCAATAGCTGCAGGGCGATGGCGCCGTTGTCGGCGGTGCTGACCAGAATCCCCCTGCGGCTCAGGAACTCCTTCGTCACCATGCGATTGATCAGGTTGTCTTCGACCACCAGCACTTTTGCCCCCACCAGAGACCCGGCAAAGTCAGTCGTTACCGCTTGACACTCGCGCTTCTCGGGATGCAGCAGGGCGAAAGCGATCTCCACGGTGAAGGTGCTGCCGCGTCCTTCTTCGCTGCTGACATGCAACTCACCCCGCATCAGGTCGACCAGCCGACGGGTGATGGTCAGCCCGAGGCCGGTGCCGCCGTAGCGCCGCGTTATCGAGCTGTCGCCCTGGACAAACGGCTGGAACAGTTGCGAAAGCGTTGCCGGATTGATGCCGATGCCGCTGTCCCTGACGGCGAATCGCAGCCGGGCCAGATCTCCCGCATGGCCTATGCTGCTTACGTCGACAGCGACTTCGCCGTGCTCGGTGAATTTGATGGCGTTGCTGACCAGGTTCGACAGCACCTGCGTCAGCCGCAGCGGATCGCCGATCAGTTGCGCAGGCACCTCTGGCGCCACGGTCAGGGTAAGCGCCAGGTTCTTTTCTTCCGCAGCGAGGGAGAACAGGTTCGAAATGCTCTTCAGCACCCGGTCGAGTGGAAACTCGATGGTTTCGACATGCAGGCGACCGGCCTCGGTTTTCGAATAGTCGAGGATGTCGTTGAGGATGCCCAGCAGGGCCCGGGCCGAGCCATGTATCTTGCCCAGATAGTCCCGTAGCGTCGGGTCGAGCGGCTCGCTCAGCGCGATTTGCGACAGGCCGATGATGGCATTCATCGGGGTGCGGATCTCGTGGCTCATGTTGGCCAGAAATTCGCTCTTGGCCCGGTTGGCGCTTTCCGCCATCTCTCTTGCGTCGCGCAGCCCCTGTTCGGTACGGCGATGTTCGGTCAGATCGATGAATACCACCAGGCTGCGTTCGCCAATGGTGGTCAGGCGGATGTCCAGGATTCGGCGCTCGCCGTTCTTGCACGCCACCGTGACTTCCGCCGGAGTGACGGCGGATCCGCTCTGGCGTGCCTCTTCGACGCGGCGGGCCCAGTTGACGGCCACCTGTTGGCGATAGTCCGGATCCGGATAGGCCAGGGGCCACCAGCGACTCAGATCGGGGATGTCCTCGATGGTGTAGCCGAGCGTCTCCGTGAAACGCTGGTTCACAAACTCCACGCCCTGCGTGCCGCCATTGAGCACCAGCATGGGTAGCGGCGACTCGTCCATCAGTTGTCGCAGATGGTGCTCGCTGCGACGGATATGCTCCTCGGCGGCCTTGCGCGCCGTGATGTCCTGTGCCGTGCCAACGCCGCTGACCAGATTGCCGCTCTGATCCACAACGAGATCCGCCTTTTCGTTGACCCAGCGAATCTCTCCATTGGTCAGGATTCGATGTTCGATGTCGTAGGGCTTGCCGGCCACCGCCTTGTTCCATTCGTCGAGCACGAACTGTCGGTCATCGGGATGAACCGCGGCGACAAAATCCTCCAGCGTCATGGGCTGGCCTTGGGGAATGCCAAAAATCCGGTAGGTTTCATCCGACCACTCAAGGATGTTCGCTTGAACGTCGAGCTGCCAGCTGCCGACACTGGCAACGCTCTGCGCCCTGTTCAGGGTTGCCTGGGAGCGTGCCAAAGCCTCCTCCGAGCGCTTGCGCTCGGTGATGTCGATGCCGAAGGAGACCGTGGCCGAGGGCGTACCAGGATCGGTGACGACATTGTTCTGCCAGGCGATGATGCGCTCCCTGCCGTCCTTGGTCTGGATCGGGTTTTCGAAGGTGTGTGGCAGATCGCCCGCGGCATTGAGTCTGGCAAAGATTTCCCAGACTTGCGGGTAGCGCGCTTTCGGCACCACCAGTTCGAACCAGTTGCGACCCAGTACTTCATCGCGCCGGTAGCCGGAAATCTGTGCGGCCGCCTCATTGAAAATGCTCACCCTGCCTTCACTGTCCAGACCGACCACCATCACGTTGGCGGTGTCGATCAGGCGTTCGGCAAAGCCTTGCGCGGCAAAGGCTTGTCGTTGTCGCCGCTGCGCCAGCCAGGCCAGAAACAGCGTGACGCAGGCAGCGACCAGGAAGCCGGCCGTGCGCTGGATGGCGTTCCTGCGCCAGACGGCGAACACCGCGTCGGCGTCGCGCGATACGATCACCAGCAGATTCGGATGTTACAGCCGGCGCAGCACGCTGACGCGCTCGATATTGGAGACGGCGGTGGCATTGATATGGCGCGTGACGCCGGCCCCGGACTTCAGGTGTTCGCTGAAAGCCGGCCCCGTGGCGATGCTCCTGCCGATAAGGGCCAGATCGGGCAGGGCGTACAGAATGTCGCCGTCGGTGTTGACCAGCAGCGCCTGCCCGGCGTCGTCGGGCACGGCGGCCTCGAGTACGGAGTGAAAGTACTTCGGCGCCAGGGTGGCGACTGCAACGCCTTCGAAGCGGTGGTCCGCCCCGCGAATCGCGCGCGACACCACGATGGTGGCAATCCCGGTGACCGCAGTGATGATCGGTCGCGATACAAAGTAGCGATCCCGGCTCGCAGCATCGGCATCGCGGTGAACGGTAAAGTATTCTCGTTGCGAGACGTCGATGCCGCGTATCTTCTCGGCCGTCGCCGCATCGATGCTGCTGCGGGTGGTGATCACGCGGCCCGCGCTGTCGGTGGTGAGAAAGAACCTGACCTCCGGAAAAGGCTTCATCCGTTCCCCGTGAGAACGCTCCAGATCGGCAATTTTCGGCGGCGGCGTTTCCAGTCGTTCCTCGACTATCCGCTGCAGCAATATGTCCACGCTGCGAATCGCCCCGGTGATCTGCGCCTCTGCCGTATGCGCCTGCGCCTCGAGCAAGCGGTATTCCTGCTGCAGGGTGGTCTGGTAGCTCTGGTAGGTATTCCAGCCGAGCAGAAGGCCAATAAGGAGGATCAGCAGGAGGGGCAGTGCCCAGATGGCAGGCGCGCGCATGCCTCCAAGGAAGGGCATGGCCGGAGACGGGGACGGCGACTGGGTCACGTGCTGGTGCGGGCGGTGTAAAACGCCAAAGATAGCACTTATGACATGGATTGAAATCTCCCGGGCAATCCCCATATCTAGTCTAATGACATTCTCCTGAGGCTTATCCCATGCGCTTCGACAAATTTACGACCAAGTTCCAGCAAGCCGTTTCCGATGCCCAGAGTCTGGCCGTCGGCAACGACCAGCAGTTCATCGAGCCGCAGCACCTGCTGCTGGCCCTGATCAATCAGGACGACGGTAGTACCGCGTCGCTGCTGGGACGCGCCGGGGTCAATATCGGCGGATTGAAAACGGCGCTGGCCAAGGCCATGGATCGCCTGCCGAAGGTCGAAGGCCACGGCGGCGAGGTCAGCATCGGCCGCGATTTGACCAATCTGCTCAACATCACGGACAAGGAAGCGCAGAAGGCCGGTGACCAGTTCATCGCCTCGGAGATGTTCCTGCTGGCGCTGATCCAGGACAAGGGCGAAGCCGGGCGTCTGCTGAAAGAACACGGCGTTCAGCGCCAGGCGCTGGAAGAAGCCGTCAAGGCGGTGCGCGGCGGCCAGAATGTGGGCAGCCAGGAGGCCGAAGGCAGCCGCGAGTCGCTGAAGAAGTATTGCCTGGACCTCACCGAACGCGCCCGCCAGGGCAAACTCGATCCGGTGATCGGTCGCGACGACGAGATCCGCCGCGCCATTCAGATTCTGCAGCGCCGCACCAAGAACAATCCCGTGCTGATCGGCGAACCCGGCGTCGGCAAGACCGCCATCGTCGAGGGCCTAGCGCAGCGCATCGTCAATGGCGAGGTGCCCGAAACCCTCAAGGACAAGCGCGTGCTGGTGCTCGACATGGCCGGCCTGCTGGCCGGCGCCAAGTACCGCGGCGAGTTCGAGGAGGCGCCAAGTATCGTGGTGAGTTCGAGGAGCGGCTCAAGGCCGTGCTGTCGGAAGTGACGGCAGCGGAAGGCGGCATCATCCTGTTCATCGACGAGATGCACACCATGGTCGGCGCCGGCAAGGCCGAAGGCGCGATCGACGCCGGCAACATGCTGAAGCCGGCCCTGGCGCGCGGCGAACTGCACTGCGTCGGCGCTACCACGCTCGACGAATATCGCAAGTACATCGAGAAGGATGCGGCCCTCGAACGCCGCTTCCAGAAGGTGCAGGTCGACGAGCCGAGCGTCGAGGCGACTATCGCCATCCTGCGCGGCCTGCGCGAGAAGTATGAGTTGCACCACGGTGTCGATATCACCGATCCGGCGCTGGTCGCCGCTGCGGAGTTGAGCCATCGCTACATCACCGACCGCTTCCTGCCGGACAAGGCCATCGACCTGATCGACGAGGCGGCGGCGAAGATCAAGATGGAAATCGACTCCAAGCCGGAAGTCATGGACAAGCTCGACCGCCGCCTGATCCAGTTGAAAATCGAGAGCGAAGCGGTGAAGAAGGAAAAGGACGAGGCCTCGAAGAAGCGCCTGATATTGATCCGCGACGAGATGGACAAGCTGGAGCGCGAATACGCCAACCTCGATGAAATCTGGCGCGCCGAGAAGGCCCAGGTGCAGGGCTCGGCGCACATCAAGGAAGAGATCGACAAGATTCGCGGGCAGATGGCCGAACTGCAGCGCAAGGGCGCTTTCGACAAGCTGGCCGAACTGCAATA
>JAPLRA010000255.1 GCA_026399445.1 Sulfuritalea sp. | reverse complement strand
TAGGCGACCTGCCGGTTCGAGCCGAGGCTGACCGTCCCGCTGTCCGGGACGAGTTCGCCCAGCAGGGTGCGCAGCAGCGTGGTCTTGCCGGTGCCGTTGGCGCCGATCAGACCCACCTTGTCGCCGCGCAGGATGCGGCAGGAAAAATCGCGCACCACGATCTTCTCGTCCGTAGTTGTCACGAATCGCTTGCTGACGTTCTCGAGTTCAGCCACCAGCTTGCCCGACGCGTCGCCACGCACCACGCGGAAGTCGACTTTGCCCAGTTGCTCGCGCCGCGCCGCGCGGGCCTCGCGCAAGTGCTCAAGGCGCTGGACGCGCCCCACGCTGCGCGTGCGCCGCGCTTCGACACCTTTCCGGATCCAGATTTCCTCCTGCGCCAGCATCTTGTCGGCACGGGCGTTGGCCAACGCCTCCTCGTTGAGCATGAATTCCTTGCGCTCCTGGTACGCAGCGAAACGTCCGGGAAAGCTCACCAGATTGCCGCGATCCAGCTCGACGATGCGGGTAGCCACGTTGTCGAGGAACACCCGGTCGTGGGTAATCAGCATGATCGCCCCCTGATAGCCGCGCAGCAGATCCTCCAGCCAGAGGATGCCGTCCACGTCGAGGTGATTGGTCGGTTCGTCGAGCAGCAGCAGTTCCGGCTCGGCCACCAGCGCGCGGGCCAGGGCGACGCGTTTCTTGCCGCCGCCGGAGAGCGCATCGACACGCGCATCGCCATCCAGCGCAAGGCGCGAGATGGCCTGCTCGACGCGGGAATTCAGCCGCCAGCCGTCGTTCGCTTCCAGTTGTGTCTGCAATTCCTGCATACGGTTCATCGTCGCCGTGTCGCCAGCGCCGACCGTGTGGGTCACCTCGTGGTATTCGGCAAGAATGCGGGCGACGTCTCCCAGACCGGCGGCAACTGCCTCGAACACCGTGTCGTGGGTGGCGAATTCGGGCTCCTGCGGCACGTAGGCGATGGAGAGGCCGGGCTCGCGCCAGACCTCGCCGTCGTCCAGCGAACCCAGCCCGGCGAGGGCCTTCAGCAGGCTGGATTTGCCACTGCCATTGCGGCCGATAAGGCCGACGCGTTCGCCGGCATCGATCTGCATGGCGGCGTGATCCAGCAGGGCCACATGGCCATAGGCGAGACAGGCGCGATCAAGGGAAATAACGGGCACGGGAGCAAGGCCGATGAAGGCCGAAAGGAGGGTGCGGGATTATAGGCGAGCGCTAGTGTCTCCGTACGACCCGAGACGCCAGACCATCCCTGCCCTTTGGCCAGATCACCATGAATTCGACGCCGAAAACCGCCCTGCTCTCGATGCTGCTGTTCATGTCCTTGCAAGGTCCGTGCAGCGCGCAGAACATCCCCCCCAATCAGGCTCGAGCCGACGCGGATCTGAATCGCCAGCGCGCGGAGAGCCTCGCCGTGCAAAAGAAGAATGAGCAGACCGACAAGGAGGATCGTGCCCGGTTCGAGGCCCGCAAGAAGGTCTATGAAAAGGACGAGCGTCGCAAGGAAGAACTGCAGAAACGGGAACCAAAAAAATGACTGGACAATTTTGGGGGGTATCTTTACTGATCGCCTGCGTGCTGCACGCAGCCCCGGCGTTTGCGACCGAAGCGACGATCGGCAAGAACGAGCTGCCAATTCACGATGCCGCTCGCATGGGCACGCGCCAGGATGTCGAAAAGCTGCTCAAGGCATCATCGCAAAGTCGCGATGCCCGCACCGATCTCGGCGCGACGCCGCTCCACTATGCAGCGCTGAACGAAGACGGCGGCCCGCTGCTGGCGCTGATTGCGGCAGGTGCCAATGTCAATGCACGCGACAAGGAAGGCATGACGCCGCTGCACATGGCGGCCTTTGCGACGCGCACCAAACACGCCATTCCCCTGCTGCAAGCGGGTGCTGATCCGGCGCTGAAGACCGATGCCGGGCGTGATGTGCTGAGCATGGCACGCAAGGTACGCGCCGACGAATTTGCCGGCGTGGTTTCGCTGTGGATACTCAAGGGCTGCAAACCCCACAAACCGTGCTGACCATGCGGCATTTCTTCGCACTTGCCTGCGTACTTTTCGCATCGATGCAGCACGCCTTGGCCAGCGACAGGGACAGCCTGCCGCCGGTCGAGGTCTTTGCCCCCAGCCCCTGCCTATCCTGCATCGACTGGGCGGATCACCTGCGCAAGAGCGGGTTTGAGGTCACCATGACGGAAACTCTGGCTGCCAACATGCCGCGTCTCAAGCGCTGGCTGAACGTGCCATCGGACCTCGAATCGGTGCACACCGCCAAGGTGGCCGGCTATTTCATTGAGGGTCATGTCCCGGCCGAAGACATCCTCCAGTTGCTCAAGGAAAAGCCCAGGGCGCGAGGCTTGGCCGTGCCGGGTCTGCCGCGCGGATCGCCCGGACGGGAATTGTCCAACCCCTTCTGCGAAACCGCGTGCACCATCCTCGACAACGCTGGCCAGGAGCGGGATATCCGCCGCGAACGGTACGACACGCTGCTGGTCGGTCCGGACGGCAAGACCAGCATTTTCGCGCGTCACTGAAGCTGTTGCCTCAATCCTTCGCAAGAAAGTCGGCGTACATCGATTTCGCCCATTCGACGTCTTCTCCGCGCGGCTGAGGGTCATTGTGCTGTCGTACCGATTGAGCGATGACTCCGTCGCCGCGCAGTCGATACTGCGCGTCAATGCGGATGCTTTCCATCGGCTCGACATCCGAAAATACATGGCAGACACTGTCCGGGAGGACCAGCTCCGCCATGCGATCCTTGGCGCGGCTGGCTATCTCGCGCGCAGCGATACGCCCCAACCGGTTGGCCAGATGGCCGCTCTTCGGATAATGACCGAACAAGGGCGAAACCTGTCCGATCAGATCGCCGATCAGGAACACGCGATCGTCGCCGATGGCATGAAGATGGAGCGGGTCGAGTGCACCCCACCCCGTCGCCTTGCCGTCACTGTCACGCGCCGCCAGCCCGGCCTGCCACACCAGGTCACCCGCCTGCTGCGGTGCCATCAGGATGCCATCGTCGAAACGCAGATCATCGAACTCCGTGGCAAGCGTCTTGTTGAACGGATCGACTGACTTCACCCTCGCATGCGTCAGATGCACGATCTGATCCTTGTAGCGATCGGCGAATATCCGGTTGAAGGCCTGCATGCCCGGGCCGGGATCAACAACGATCAACCGCCCCTTGATTTTCTTCTGCTTGAACAGCCAGGCGATCATTACCGCACGTTCGTAAGGCGCCGGTGGACAGCGGTAAGGGACCGGCGGAATGGTCATAACGAAGTCGCCGCCCTTGAAATCGGATAGTTTCTGCTTCAGCAGATCGAGTTCGTCGGCGACGAATCCCGCCGGGTAAAGTTTTTCCGCCTGTGCGGCGGCGCGGCGATCATCGCCAAACCATGGTTCATAGTCATAACGAATGCCGACCGCCAGCACCAGCCAGTCGTAGTCGAGCGTGCCGCCGCGGGTAATGACCCGCCGCTGGTCGCGGTCAATCGCGGTCACCTCGGTCTGCACCACGGTGTAGCCCCAGGCGCGGGCAGTGGCAGAATAGTCGTGGCTTCGTCCGCCCTCCTGCGCCAGCCCGACCAGCCACTTGTTGCTCATCGGCAGGGAGCGGAATGCGGCGCTTCTTTCGACCAGCACCACCTCGAGTTCCGGTGCCAGATCACGCAGATGCCTCGCCGCCGTGAGCCCGCCCCAGCCGCCGCCGACGATGACCACGCGCCGCTGCCGACCGCGCGGTATCAACTGCGCCAACGCCCCGCCGGTGACCAGCGCGGCGCCCAGTGCGCTGCTTGAAGCAAGAAAATGACGTCGGCTAAGCATTCCCATGTCCTGAACGGTTCATGCGGACCAGGCTCTTTAAGGTGTTCCAATGCAAAAACATGACTGATAAGATTCCCGGGTAGGGGTATTATTAAACGCATCTGACGGAATACATGCAAGCATCGCTGTTGCCTGCCCGTGCCGGACGCACTCGCGGCCAGGCGCAGATTCCCGCAAATGAGGATTACCTGTTCGCTCCATGACGACCGCTGAAGTATCGACCATCGAAGAAGAACTCGCTCTGGCCCAGGCTGATTCCCGTGACATGAAGCGCACGGTGATGGCACTGCGCACCGAGCTCGAGGCGGCTCACGCTGAAATCCATGACTCGACCTTGCGTGCCATTCAGGCCAGCGCGGCAGAACTTTCGCAGTTGAAGATCACCGTCGGCGCCCTGCGCGAAGAACTGGAGCGGGCCCGCATCGAGCGCGAAAAGGCGGTTCAGCAGGAACGCGTCGCCGCGAATCAGGAAGCCCAGATGCTCAAGGCAACGGCCGCCGCCCTGCGCGAGGAACTGGAACAATCGCGCGCAGAACGTGATCACGCGGTGCAACTGGAGCGCGTCGTCGGGCATAACGAAATGCAGCAGTTGAAGGCCACCTCGGCCGCACTGCGCGAAGAACTGGAACGCGCACGGGCCGACACCGACAACGCGGTGCGGACAGCGCTGGTCAGTGCGCAGGGCGAAATCGCGCAACTGCGGCAAACCGTCAGTGGCTTGCGCGAAAGCCTGGAACTGGCGCAGATCGACAAAACCAACTCAATCAATCGCGAGCGAACGCTGTTCGCCGACGAGGGTGCGCAACTGCAGCACACCATCCAGGCCTTGCGCGACCAGATCGAAGCCATGGGATCAAACCGATCATGAATGCAATGGACCCACCCATCCCAGCCGTCGGCGCGAAGAAGAAGCCGACTGAACGTGACCAGGAGGGCCGTCGCCGGCTACGCCACCTCGAGTTGCTGCTCGAGGTCACGCGCCGCATGGCCAGCTACGGCACGCTCGATGAAGTACTGCAGGCACTGGTGGAGATGACCACCACCGAGTTGAATGCCGAACGTGGATCGCTGTTCCTCAATGATCCCGACACCAATGAGTTGTACTCGCGTGTGGCGCAAGGCAATATCCAGCGCGAAATTCGCATCCTCAATACCAGCGGTGTCGCCGGCTACGTCTATACGGCAGGCGAGGCTCTGATCATCGCCGACGCCTACGCCGACGATCGCTTCAACCGTTCGATCGACGCACAAACCGGCTTTACCACGCACAACATCCTTTGCGTGCCGATCAAGACGGTCAAGGGCGAAATCATCGGTGTCGCGCAGACGCTCAACAAACGCAGCGGCAAGTTCACCAAACAGGATCTGAACCTCCTCGAAGCCATGACCAGCCAGGGCACGCTGGCACTGCAAAGCGCACAATTCATCGAGCGCATGCAGGCCATCCGCCGTCAGGAAATGGAGTTCATCGACGTCGTTTCCGAAGTTACCGCCGACATCAAGCTGGGGTCCTTGCTGCAAAAGGTCATGGGCGAAGCAACGCGCCTGCTGAATGCCGAACGCTCGACGCTGTTCCTCAACGAGGAGAAGACCAACGAACTGTGGTCGGAAGTCGGCCAGGGTCTGGAGTCGGTGCAGATCCGCCTGCCCAACCATCTTGGTATCGCCGGCGCGGTGTTCACTTCAGGCAAGGCCATCAACATCCCTTACGCGTACGCAGATCTGCGCTTCAATCCGGCATTCGACAAGAAGACCGGCTACTTCACCCGCTCGATTTTGTGCGTGCCCATCGTCAACAAGCACGGCAAGGTGATCGGCGTCACGCAGGTGCTGAACAAACGTGGCGGCCCCTTTACCAGTGAAGATGAGTCTCGCCTGCGCGCCTTTACGGCGCTGAAGAACTACAACGAGGCGATGCTGGAGTCGATGTCGAATGCGGTGATCACGCTCGATGAAGCCGAGCGTATCGCCACCTGCAACGCCGCCGGCCTGCGCATCCTGCGCGTGCACCTGCCGCAGATTCTGCAGAAACCTGCGGCAGAGTTCTTCGCCGGCAGCAACGCGTGGATTCCGGAAAAACTGAAACGCGTCGCCGATACACAAACCACCGAAGTGATCATGGAGGCCGAACTGATCGTCGGTGAAGACAAGCTGGCGGTGAATCTCACGGCGCTGCCGCTGCTGTCGATGGAAAAGAAGCGTATGGGCTCGATGCTGATGCTGGAAGACATCTCCAGCGAAAAGCGCATGAAGTCGACCCTGTCGCGCTACATGGACCCGGGCATCGCCGATCAGATGATCGCCAGCGGAGGCGAAATGCTCGGCGGCAAGAGCGTCCTCGCCACGATCCTGTTCTCCGATATCCGTGGCTTCACCACCATCACCGAGCAGTTGGGCGCCCAGGGGACCGTCGCCCTGCTCAACGAATATTTCACGCTGATGATGGATTGCATCCAGCATGAAGGTGGCATGCTGGACAAGTTCATTGGCGATGCGATCATGGCCGCCTTCGGCATTCCGGTCGGGCATGATGACGACGCCGATCGCGCGGTGCGCACGGCGATTGCCATGATCAAGGAGCTCAACGTCTGGAATCGCAGCCGCGTCAATGAAGGCAAGATGCCGGTCGACATCGGCATTGGCCTCAATACTGACAATGTGGTATCGGGCAATATCGGCTCGAAGAAGCAGATGAATTACACCATCATCGGCGACGGTGTGAATCTTTCCGCCCGGCTGGAATCTGCCTGCAAGCAGTATGGCGCTCACATCCTGATCAGCGAATTCACCTACAAGGCCCTGAAGGCGACTTATTTCAGTCGGGAACTCGATCTGGTGGTGGTAAAGGGCAAGACCAAGCCGGTTGCCATTCATGAAATACTCGACTACCACACCGAAGAAAGCTATCCGCAGATGATCGATGCCCTGCGCCACTTCAAGTCCGGGCTTGTGAAATACAGGCAGCAGAAATGGGACGACGCCATGGGCGAATTCAGGGAGGTTCTGGCCCTCAATGATCACGACAAGGCTGCAAAGATGTATATCGAGCGCTGCGAGCACTTCATTGCCAGCCCACCCGGAGACGGCTGGGACGGTGTCTGGGTAATGGAATCGAAATAGCCGCTCCACGATACCAAGGCAGGCCTTGCGGCGATACCCCTGACCGCAAGCCAGATCAGATCGGATCGACTGATCCAGCCTCGATCATTCTGTCTCGAAATGATCGCGAAGACGTACTGATTTTGGCCATAATCACGCCATAGCGTCTTCCCCACCGGAGTCGATCGAATGCAAACTGCAGCCGACGGAGCCCTGCCAGAAAAGTTTCAGACGATCATCGACTGCTTTCCGGGTGGCGTATCCATTTTCAATTCCAGGCTTGAAATGGTCGCCTGCAACCAGGCATTTCGCGATCTGCTTGATTTTCCCGTCGAGTTGTTTGCCGAAGGGCTGCCATCATTCCATGCTCTGGTACATTTCAACGCGAAGCGCGGCGAATACGGACCGGGAGATCCTGATGTGCAGGCGGAGGAAGCCTGCGAACGGGCGCGAAACATGCGG
>JAPLRA010000429.1 GCA_026399445.1 Sulfuritalea sp. | reverse complement strand
TTCCGGCGACGATTTTTACAAAGCCAAGCTCGCCACCGCGCGTTTCTACTTTGCGCGCCTGCAACCCGAGACGGCCATGTTGATACGCCAGGCCCGTTCAGGTGCCAAGCCGCTGCTCGATCTCGAAGCCGAACTGTTTTAAAAGGAATCATCATGAGCAATTTCATCGTCAAGAAAGTCGCCGTCCTCGGTGCCGGCGTCATGGGAGCGCAGATTGCGGCCCACTGCGTCAATGCCAAGGTTCCAGTGGTGCTGTTCGACCTGCCGGCCAAGGAAGGCCCCAAGAACGGCATCGTGCTCAAAGCCATCGAGGGCTTGAAGAAACTCAGCCCGGCACCGCTGGGCAACAAGGACGACGCGTCCTGCATCGAGGTCGCCAACTACGACGACAACCTCGAACTGCTCAAGGGCTGCGACCTCATCATCGAGGCCATCGCCGAGCGCATGGACTGGAAGCACGACCTGTACAAGAAGGTCGCCCCCTTCATCGCGCCGAACGCGATCTTCGCCTCGAACACCTCGGGTCTGTCGATCACGTCGCTCTCCGATGGTTTCGATGCCGGCCTGAAGGCTCGCTTCTGCGGCGTGCATTTCTTCAACCCGCCGCGCTACATGCACCTGGTGGAACTGATCCCGACCGCCACCACCAAGCCGGAGATTCTGGACCAGCTTGAAGGCTTCCTCGTCACCACGCTGGGCAAGGGCGTCGTGCGCGCCAAGGACACGCCGAATTTCATCGCCAACCGCGTCGGCGTCTTCAGCATGATGGCGACCATCCATGAGGCAGGGAAGTTCGGCCTGTCCTGCGACGTGGTCGATGATCTCACGGGCTCCAAGCTCGGGCGTGCCAAGTCCGGTACCTTCCGCACCGCCGACGTGGTGGGCCTCGACACCATGGGCCATGTGATCAAGACCATGCAGGACACGCTGCCCGACGATCCCTTCGCCGCCGTGTACAAGACGCCGGAAGTGCTGACCAAACTGGTCGCCGCCGGCGCGCTGGGCCAGAAGACGGGTGCCGGCTTCTACAAGAAAGTCGGCAAGGAAGTGCAGCGCCTCGACTTCGCTGCGGGCCAGTATGTGACGGGCGGCGGCAAGGCCGACGATCTCGTGGTGCGCATCCTCAAGGAAAAGGATCCGGCCAAGCGCATGAAGGCGTTGCGCGAATCGACCAACCCGCAGGCGCAATTCCTCTGGGCGATTTTCCGCGATGCCTTCCACTACATCGCCGTGCATCTGGAAGCCGTTGCCGACAACGCGCGCGACGTCGATTTCGCCATGCGCTGGGGTTTCGGCCAGAAGCTCGGTCCCTTCGAGACCTGGCAGGCCGCTGGCTGGCAGCAGATCGCTACCTGGGTCAAGGAAGACATCGATGCCGGCAAAGCGCTGTGCGCTGCACCGCTGCCAGCCTGGGTGTTCGATGGGCGCACGGGCGTACACGCTGCCGATGGGTCCTGGTCGCCGGCACGCAAAACAAATGTGCCGCGTTCCACGCTCGCGGTCTATGCCCGCCAGCCCTTCCGCGCGCCGGTTCTGGGCGAGGGTGCGGCCGACGGCAGCAAGGCCGGCACCACGGTGTTCGAGGACGACTCGGTGCGCATATGGCACCAGGGTGACGAGGTGCTGATCTTCTCGATCAAGACCAAGATGCATGCCATCGGCGCCGGCGTCATCGACGGCCTGTCGAAGGCCATCGCCGAGGCCGAAGCCAACTACAAGGGCCTGGTGATCTGGGGCGCGGATGCGGCCGAAGGCGGCGCCTTCTCTGCCGGTGCCGACCTGCAGGCCATGCTGCCGCTGTTCATGTCGGGCGGCGTCAAGGCCATCGAGCCGGAAGTCGCCAAGTTGCAGGCCTGCTTCCAGCGCATGAAGTACGCCAATGTGCCGGTGATTGCTGCGGTGGCCGGTCTGGCTCTCGGTGGCGGCTGCGAGCTGGCGCTGCATACCGCGAAGCGCGTCGCCTCGATCGAGTCCTACATCGGTCTGGTCGAAGTCGGTGTCGGCCTGATCCCGGCCGGCGGCGGCTTGAAGGAAGCGGCATTGCGCGCGGCGGCGGATGCCAAGGGCAACGACCTGCTGCAGTTCCTCAAGACCTACTTCACCAATGCCGCCATGGCTGCGGTGTCAAAGTCGGCGCTGGAGGCACGGCAAATGGGTTATCTCAAACCCGACGACGTGATCGTCTTCAACCCCTACGAGTTGCTGCACGTGGCGAAGGTGGAAGCGCGGGCGATGTTCGACGCCGGCTACCGGCCGCCGCTGCAGAAGCTGGTTCCCGTTGCCGGTCGCTACGCCATCGGCACCATCATGATGCAACTGGTCAACATGCGCGACGGCGGCTTCATCTCCGCCCACGACTTCAAGCTGGGGCAGATGATCGCCAGCATCGTCTCCGGTGGCGACGTCGACCAGGGCAGCCTGGTCAGCGAGCAATGGCTGCTCGACCTCGAGCGCAAGGCCTTCATGGAACTGCTGAACCATCCCAAGACCCAGGAACGGATCATGGGCATGATGCAGACCGGCAAGCCGGTCCGCAATTGAGACCCGAGGAGATACAGATGAGCAAACAATTGCAGGACGCCTACATCGTTGCCGCCACCCGCACGCCGATCGGCAAGGCGCCGCGCGGCATGTTCCGCAACGTCCGCCCCGACGACCTGCTGGTCGCCGCGATCCGCTCGGCCATGACCCAGGTGCCGGGACTCGATCCGAAACTGATCGAGGACGCCATCATCGGCTGCTCCTTCCCCGAAGGTGAGTCCGGCCTCAATATGGCGCGCAACGCCGTGCTGCTGGCGGGGCTGCCCAATACCGTGGGCGGCGTCACCGTCAATCGTTTCTGCGCCTCGGGCATCACCGCCGTGGCGATGGCCGCCGACCGCATCCG
>JAPLRA010000454.1:1552-3561 GCA_026399445.1 Sulfuritalea sp. | reverse complement strand
GTACACCCAGATGCTAAGCCACTCACGGAGTATCGGCACCCAAAACGGGCGTTCTATATCTTTGGCCCGGAAGACGGTAGCCTGAAGAAGAATGTAACGTCATGGTGCAAAGACATTGTCTATATTCCAACCCACGGCTGCGTGAACCTGGCGGCAGCGGTAAATGTCGTGCTTTATGATCGAATGCTCAAGACGAGCGGCGATCAAAGATGATTGCGGCGCTGCGAACCTCGCGCAGAAGGGATGCAGCAGCCCATGCTGAGTGGTTCAACTCGCCGTCTCTCGTCGCTGACCGGCCAGAAGCGGAAGTTCCTGGTTACATTTCAATTTCCCCATTCTGGATGAATCCGGGGCAGTAGCGATTCCCCCAAATTCCGCTACAATCGCCGACAGTCCAATACTGATCCAGCCGTCATGACCTCCTTGTCCCGTAGTATTGTGATGCTGTGCCTTGGCCTGCTGTTACCGATCTTGGGCATGGCCGAAACATCACGGAATCTGGCCATCACCCAAGGCGAACAAAGAATTGCCCTCGTTATTGGTAATGCTGCCTACCGGTCCTCGCCGCTGAAGAACCCGGCTAATGATGCCCAGGACATGTCAGCCAAACTCAAGGCTCTCAACTTTGAAGTCGTCGAGCGCCGCAATCTCACTACCAAACAGATAGGTAGCACCCTGCGTGAATTTCGCTCCAAGCTCAAGCCCGGCGCCGTCGCGCTGGTCTTCTACGCGGGGCATGGCTTGCAGATCAAGGGCGACAACTATCTACCCGCCGTTGATGCCGAGATCAGCAGCGAAGAGGACGTACCCAACCAAAGTCTGGCTGTACGCCAGATCATGGACGTGCTCGACGAAGCCAAGACCCGCGTCAATCTCGTATTCCTCGACGCCTGCCGCAACAATCCCTACGCCCGAAGTTTTCGCTCTGCCGCCGACGGATTGGCCCGAGTGAGCGCCCCGTCGGGAACGCTCATTTCCTTCGCTACGCGCCCCGGCGCGGTGGCGGCCGATGGTAGTGGCCGCAACGGCCTTTATACGCAGTACCTGCTCAAGCAAATGGACGAAGCCAACGTCCCCATCGAACAGGTGCTCAAGCGAGTGCTCTCCGGAGTGAAGGGCGCTTCGGCGGGCAAGCAGGCACCGTGGATGGAAGGCAGTCTCGAAGGCGACTTCTTCTTCAAGTGGAAGGATGGCGCCCAGGTCGCCAGCATCGCGCCGACCGCGGTGCCCAGCCCGCCGTCCGGGGGCCGGCTATCCCTCGACGATCTCAAGCAGCAGCAAGAGGCGCGCGGCAAGTGGGAAATGTGGCAGGCGGCCATGCGCGCCGACTTCGATCGCGTCGCGGGACTGAAAACCGAGCCCGACCTGCAGATCGCTGCCTGGGATCGCTTCCTTGCGGCCTACGCCCAGAAGAACCCTTTTAGTGAAGACGATGCCAGCCTGCGCAGCGAAGCCGAACGTCGTAAGCAGTCGACGGAGGCCGAGCGACAGCGCCGTGCATCGCTCCCGGTGCCTTCCTTTGCGCCGGCGCCGGCATCCGCGCCGGTTGGTGTGACGGCCGGCAGCCCGATAGTGATCAAGCTCAGCCACGTGGTGGCGGCGGATACGCCCAAGGGCCGCGCCGCGGAACGTTTCGCCCAACTGGCAGCAGCGAAGACCCGGGGTCGCGTGCGGGTGGAAGTCTATGCCAATTCGATGCTGTATAAGGACAAGGAGGAAATCGAGGCGCTGCAACTGGGGGCTGTGCAGATGCTGGTGCCTTCGCTGGCCAAGTTCGGCCCCCTCGGGGTGCGGGAGTTCGAGGTCTTCGATCTGCCCTATCTGTTCGACAATCTCGACGAACTGCACCGGGTGGTGCAGGGGCCGGTCGGTCAGGACCTGCTGCGTCGCCTAGAAGGCAAGGGCTTAGTCGGCCTCGCCTTCTGGGACAATGGCTTCAAGCAGATGAGCGGCAGCCGGGCGTTGCGCACGCCCGACGATTACCGGGGCATGAAGATGCGCATCCAGTC
>JAPLRA010000454.1:674-1528 GCA_026399445.1 Sulfuritalea sp. | reverse complement strand
GATCGAGGCGCAGATGCGCGCGCTGGGTGCGCTGCCCCAGGTCATGGCGTTTTCGGAGGTCTATCAGGCGTTGCAGGCGGGCGTCGTTAACGGCACGGAGAACTCGGCGGTGAACTTTTACACCCAGAGATTCTACGAGGTACAGCCCTATCTGACGATTTCCGACCACGGCTATATGGGCTATGCAGTGATCGCCAACAAGCGCTTCTGGGATGGTCTGCCGGCAGATGTGCGGGCGAGCCTCGAGGACGCGATGCGCGAGGCCACGGCCTATGCCAACCAGGTTGCCAAGCAGGACAATGATGCGGCGCTCGATGCGGTCAGGCAATCAGGCCGGACCAACGTCGTCACCCTGTCCGCCGCAGAGCGTCGAGAGTTGAAGCGGGCGGTCTCGCGGGTGTACAGCGAGATGGAACCCCGCATCGGCAGCGATGTCCTGCGTGCCGTCTACCGCGCGACCGGCGCCGATCCGGCGCGGCTATAGTCAGTGGCTACGATGACGAGACTGTTTGCTGCCGCGTTGGTCGCGACTCCTACAGGTGCTCGCGGGCGTTCCAGATCGTCCACTTCGGATTCTGTCCCGGCAGGATGCTTCCCGTTGCCGGAACTGTCGCGTCATGGACGTGCCCCCATCCACAGACCGTCATGATTAGCAATGCACACCTCCTTCGTCTTGTCGGGTAATCAGGACGGAAACGGGTTCTATTTTCGTACCACGATAGAAATCGCTGCCACTTACGAAGTTGGCTTACGAGGACAGGCAACCGACTGGTTTGGGCACTTTTCGGCCAGGCCGATCATGTGAGGGCCCAAGAAAAATGCGGCGCCGCCGTCTCGCCAGCGCCGACTTTTCT
>JAPLRA010000454.1:0-596 GCA_026399445.1 Sulfuritalea sp. | reverse complement strand
ATTTCTTCCGCTTCCATCTTGATGGCACCACACGGGCACTCGGCGGCGCACATGCCGCAGCCCTTGCAGTAGTCATAGTTGAACTCGAAACGCTTGCCGGGGCCGAGCTTGATCACGGCATTGTCGGGGCAGACGCCGTAGCAGTTGTCGCACTCGAAGCAGTTGCCGCAGGAAAGGCAGCGTCGCGCTTCGAACAGCGCCGTGGTTTCGTCGAGTCCGCCCTGCACTTCTTCAAACGTGGATTGGCGGCGGATGATGTCGAGCATCGGCCGTACCGTCTTCGGTGCGTCCGCGTAGTACCACGGGTTGAGCTTTTCGAACTGGGCGACTTCGTGCTTCGGCGCTGGCACGTAGGCTTCGTCGCGCAGCCAGGCGTCGATGTTCTTCGCCGCCTTCTTGCCGTGGCCGACGGCCACGGTGACGTTGCGGTCGGCCGGCACCATGTCGCCGCCGGCGAAGATGCCGGCGTGTCCGGTCATCATGTTCGGGCCGACCTTGACCACGCCATCGCTGACTTCCAGCCCGGGTACGTTGTTCAGCAGGCCCAGATCGACGTCCTGGCCAAGCGCCAGTACCACCGAGTCGGCTTCGAGCGT
>JAPLRA010000371.1 GCA_026399445.1 Sulfuritalea sp. | reverse complement strand
CCCATGGTCGATGAAGGCCACCCGCTAATGATGAAACATGCGAAAAGCGAATTGAAGGCCCGCCCCTCCCGTCCTCCCCTGGCTTTGCCTGCCGGGGAATCCGCTTCGCGGGCCGGCAACGGGGAGGCTTCTGATCAGCTCGCTGCGCTCGGCTATCACCCGTCGCTCCGAGCGTGTTGCTTCACGGTAATCCGTGCTTAACCGAACTGCGGGATGGCGGCATAGTCCGGCTCTGTTCCGGCCATCGGCGTCGGGTCGCGATGGGCTAAAATGGCCCTTGGTTTTTGATCTCCCCGGCTCTGATCCCATGCGCATTCTTCTCAGTAACGACGACGGCTATTTCGCGCCGGGGCTCGCCCAGCTTGCGACCAGCCTCGCCGATCTGGGCGACATCGTGGTGGTCGCGCCGGAGCGCAATCGCAGCGGGGCGAGCAACTCCTTGACGCTGGATCGACCGCTCCAACTCCGGCAGGCATCCAATGGCTACATGTATGTCAGCGGCACGCCGACCGACTGCGTGCACCTGGCCGTTACCGGCGTGCTTGATCACCAGCCGGACATGGTGGTGTCGGGCATCAATCTCGGCGCCAACATGGGCGACGACACGATCTACTCCGGTACGGTGGCTGCCGCCACGGAAGGCTATCTGCTCGGCGTGCCTTCAATTGCAGTGTCGCTGGCCAGCTTCGAGGGTCGGCATTTCGCCACCGCCGGACGCGTGGCGCGTGAACTGGTACAGCGTTTCAGCGCCACACCCTTTGCCGAGCCGATCCTGCTGAACGTCAATGTGCCGGACATTCCCTACGAAGAGTTGCGCGGCATCCAGGTTCAGCCCGCGCGGCGAGACTCTTTACTGGATTGGTGCCGCCGGTCCTGCCGCCGATGCCGGCGAAGGTACGGATTTTCATGCGGTGGAACATGGCTGGGTGTCGGTTACGCCGCTGCAAATTGACCTCACCCACGCAGCGCAGCTTGCCGACGTGCGGCGCTGGTTCAATCCGGAAAAATGAACACGGCGGCAGTCACCGGTATCGGCATGACGTCGCAGCGCACCCGCACGCGCATGGTGGAGCGCCTGCGCGAGCAGGGCATCCGCGATACCCGGGTGCTGCACGCAATGGGGCTGGTGCCGCGGCACATCTTCATTGAGCAGGCCCTGGCGAATCGCGCCTACGATGACACCGCGCTGCCGCTGGGTTTTGGCCAGACAATCTCGCAGCCTTATGTGGTGGCGCGCATGATCGAATTGCTGATTGCCGGGCACGAACTGGGCAAGACGCTCGAGATCGGTGCCGGCTGCGGCTATCAGGCGGCGATTCTGGGCGTGCTGTCGAAGCGGGTGTTCGCCGTGGAGCGCGTCTCTCCGTTGCTGGCGCGGGCGCGGGACAACCTGAAACAACTCAAGCTATCGCATATCCGCCTCAAACACGCCGACGGTAATCTCGGCCTGCCGGAAGCCGCGCCATTTGATACCATCATATTGGCTGCCGCTGCAGCCGATGTACCGCAGACGCTGTTGGCCCAATTGACACCGGGCGGACGGTTGGTGATGCCGCTGGGTAGCGCGGAACAGGTGATCAGCCTGGTCGAGCGGACTGAAAGCGGTTTTGTGGAAACTCGATTTGACGCAGTGCGCTTTGTGCCGCTGCTGCCGGGAGTGGAATGAGCGCTGTGCGCCTGATGCTGGTGTTCTTGCTGCCCATCATCGGCGGCTGCGCCAGCCATTCCCCTGCGCCGGTGGAAGAGCGCGGCGGCGCCCCCGCGGCGGCCAAGCCGGCGACTCAGACAACCGTTGCGGCGCCGGATTCCCGTGCCGGTTATCACACCGTAAAAAAGGGCGACACGCTCTACAGCATTGCCCTCGACAACGGTCAGGACTACAAAGACGTGGCGGGCTGGAACAATCTTGAAAACCCCAACCTGATCAAGATCGGCCAGCAACTGCGCGTGACGCCGCCTGACAGCGGTGCTCCGGTTGCGGTGGCGAAGCCGGTGACGTCTAGTGCGCCGGTCGAAGTCAAACAGGCGACAGTGCCGGGCAGCACCAATACCGAAACCCTCAAGCGCGAGCCAAAAGGCGGCAAACTGGCCTATTCCGAAGACGCGCTGGCGAAGGCGCGGCAGGGCGAAGCGGCCGACAAGCCGGCGGAAGCCAAGTCCGAGCCCAAGCCAGCGGACGCCAAGTCTCTTGAGAAGCCCGTTGTCGCCGGCGATGACGTGGACTGGATTTGGCCCGCCAGCGGCAAGTTGATTGCTCCGTTTGCAGAGGGAGGCAGCAAGGGGGTCGATATTGCCGGCAAGGCCGGCGACCCGGTGCTCGCCGCGGCGAGCGGAGTCGTCTCGTATGCCGGCGCAGGTTTGCGCGGCTACGGCAACCTGGTGGTGCTGCGGCACAACGCGACCTATCTTTCCGTGTACGCCCACAACAGCAAGATACTGGTGAAGGAAAAGCAGTCCGTCACCAAAGGCCAGAAGATTGCCGAGATCGGAAGTACCGATTCGGACAGTCCTCGCCTGCATTTCGAGATTCGTCGTCAGGGCAAACCGGCCGACCCGCAAAAGTTTCTTCCTGCTCGTTGATGCATCATGGGGAATGACCTACCTTCACGAGATCGGCGCGACGCCGCTGTTGACGGCCGTGGAGGAGACCAGATTGGCACGCGCTGCACGGGATGGCGACTTCGCGGCGCGCCAGCACATGATTGAAGCGAATCTGCGGCTGGTGGTCAGTATTGCACGGCATTACCAGCATCGCGGCCTGCCGCTCGATGACCTGATCGAGGAGGGCAATCTGGGTCTGATCCATGCGCTCGAAAAATTTGATCCCGAGCGTGGTTTCCGCTTTTCCACCTATGCTACCTGGTGGATTCGCCAGCATGTCGAACGCGCGATCATGAATCAGTCGCGCACGGTACGATTGCCGATCTACGTAATCAAGGAACTCAATCACGTGTTGCGCGCCATGCGCCAACTTGACCGCGAGCGCGGCACGCAGGATGACGCGCACGGTGCCATGCTGGACGACGTCGCGCGCCTGCTCGATCGCCCGGTGGCGGAGATTCGTCAGCTCCTTGTGCTCAACGAGCGTTCGGCCTCGCTCGATTCACCGCTCGACATCGATCCAGACCTGTCGATGTCCGATTCCATGGCCGACGAAACAGCAGAAGATCCCGCAGCCCACCTTGCCCAGCATGAGGCCGAGGTGCTCGTTGCTGAATGGGTGGCGCAACTCACGGAGCGTCAGCGTCTCGTGGTTGAACGCCGCTACGGCCTTGGCGGTCATGACGCCACCACGCTTGAACACATCGCCGCCGATCTGGATCTGACGCGCGAAAGGGTGCGCCAGATACAGATGGAAGCATTGTCCAAGCTGAGGAAACGAATCGCGCGCGACGGACTGACGCCCGATGCACTACTTTGAGATGCGCAGTGTGGCGGCGAGGTCCATGACGGCCGCGGCGTAGAAGCTGCTGCGGTTGTAACGCGTGATGACATAGAAGTTGCGATAGCCCAGACGGTATTCGGTGGCGGCATTGGGCGTGACCAGATCGATCAGCGCCGCCGGTCGGTCGGGAATCGCCGTATCGCCATCGCCGAGTTTTTGTATGCCGGCATTCGCAACTTCCATCTGCATCGGTGTGAGCCGCGGCACGATGCCTTCGTCAAGCAGCGTCCGCACGCCGTCGCCAGTGACGGTGACGGTCACGGCAATCGGCGCATCCCTTTCCCAGCCGTGCTCGGCCAGAAAGTTGCCGACACTGCCGATCGCATCGCCAGCGCTGGCGGCGAGATCGATGTGACCGTTCTGATCGAAGTCGATCGCGAAACGCCGCCGGGAAGAGGGCAGAAACTGCGGCAGGCCCAAGGCGCCGGCGTAGGAACCGGTATAGCTCAGCGGGCTGCGGTTCTCCTCGCGGGCCAGCAGCAGCAGTTCCTCCAGTTCCTTGCGAAACAACTCGGCGCGCGGCGGATAGTCGAAGGCCAGGGTGGTCAGCGCGGCGAAGGTACCGAAGCGGCCCAGTTGCTTGCCGTAAATCGTTTCGACGCCGATGACGGCTGCGATGATCTCGGCCGGTACGCCAAAACGCGCCTCCGCGGCCGCGAGTTCCGCCGCGTAAGCGTGCATGAAGCGCCGCCCCGCGGTGATGCGCCGAGGCTCGACAAAGCGTCCTCGATAGGCCTGCCAGGAACGTACGGCGGGATCCTTGGGGGGCATGATGGCCTTGATCACTGCGGCGATCGGCTTGGTCTGGCGAAACAGTGTATCCAGGGCATCGGCGTCGAACCCGTGACGCTCGTGCATGTCCTGAATAAATGTCCGCACATCAGCGCGCTGCACATACGGCTCCGCGTGAGCGATGGATGCGAGCAGGGCCGGCAGCAACAGGAGGAGCAGACGCGTCATGGCTTGAAGGCGTTGATCTTCAGTTTGAGGTGCGCCAAGTCCGGTGTCTGTGGTGCCGGGCCGTAGCGCAAGCGTGCATACAGTTCGGCGATCTCGCGAATGCTCCTGGCGTGGGCAGGGGCCTGCCTCGCAGCACGCTCGCCAAAGGCCAGCGGCCCCTCCCACGGCTGCCATGCGATGCCGCGTTTGGCCAGTCGGGCGGTGAATCGCCGCCATGCGGCGAGCGCCGGATCGACGCGCAGGCGGTTGCGCAAAATCCAGCCGGTCAGTCCGAGCATTACCGCGCCGCAAAGCACTGAAAGAACCGCCGTCATGCTGCGCCAATCCGGCTCATTCATCCCCAGGCTGGCGAGCAGATCACGCTGGCGCTGCGGGTTGTAGCCCAGCACCCACTGATTCCAGCCATTGGTGACCGCATCCAGGCGGTGGCGCAACTCCTTCAGCCAGGCCAGGTCGCCACGCGCCAGAAAAGGCAGTCCTTCGCCTGCAGGCACTGCTGCCGCGAGATTGCTGTTGATGCGGCTGGGCGCCGAAATTGCCGTTGGATCGAGACGCACCCAGCCGCGACCCGCAATCCAGACTTCGGCCCAGGCATGGGCATCGTACTGGCGCACTACCAGATAGCCGTCCACCGGATTGATCTCGCCGCCCTGATAGCCGGCCACCACGCGCGCCGGAACGCCGGCGGCGCGCAGTGCAAAGACAAACGCGGCGGCGAAGTGTTCACAGAAACCTCGCTTGGTGTCGAACAGAAACTCATCGACCATGTCGGCGCCCAGCAGTGGCGGGTTCAGCGTGTAGATCAGCAACTGCCGATTGAACAGGTTTTCCGCCTCGGCGAGGATCGCCGCGCCATCGTCTCCGTGTTGCGCGCGCCACGAGGCGCTGATGGCACGCATGCGCGGGTTGCCGTCCTTTGGGAGCGCCAGCGCGCTGCGCAGAATACTCGGTGCTTCGTTCTGGCCGGCGATCGCGTCCGGCCAGGCACGCTGCGTGTAGCGCATGCGGCTGCGCACGGCCTGGCGTGCGATGGGTTGATAGTCGCTGGTCAGCGCGCTCTCCGGTGGCAAGGTGGCGGGCAGTTCCAGCGCAAACAACCAGAATTTTCCGTGCGGCTCGAGCGTCACTTCGTAATCCACTGCCGCGCCGATTCCTGCGTAGGGAACTTCGGAATAGGCGCCGAGCGTTTGCGCGACGCGCCAACTGCGGCCGTCGAACGAGGGCATGACCGGGCCGCGCCAGTAGAGCTGGGACTGCGGCGGGACCTCGCCCTTGAACTGCACGCGAAAAGCGATGGCGTCCGACTGCGAAAGTTGCGCTATCGAGCCCGGTGCCATGGTGTCGGACAATCCGGAAACGGCGGAAAAGCGATCCTGCGGAATGCCCCACAGCGGCCCCTGCACACGGGGAAACAACACGAACAGCAGCAGCATGAAAGGCAGCGCTTGGGCCAGCATCAGCCCGGCGCGGCGAATTTGCTGCCCCGGTTGCGGACGGTCATCGCTGGCCGCCAGCAGGGTGGCGGTAGTGATCAGCACCGTCAGACAGGCAAGCAATGCCGTGGGGATGGTTTGGGTAAACAGAAACTGGCCGAGGACCAGGAAATAACAAAGCAGTGCGGTGGCCACCGCATCGCGCGCGGCACGCAGTTCCAGAAGTTTGAGCGCGAGAAAAACCAGCAGCAGGGCTACCCCCGGCGTGCGGCCAAGTATGGTTCGGTATTGTAGAAATACCCCCGCGGTGCCGGCAATGACCAGCAGGACGAGGAGCCAGCGCGGTGGCAAACGCCACTGGCGCCATGTCAGCGCGGCGCGCCAGATGAAAGCAGCCCCGGCGGCAAGCGAGAGCCAGAGCGGCACCTGCGGCGCCAGCGGCAGGCTTGCTGCCAGAGCGGTAGCCAGCAGCCACCATGCCTGGCGGCGGCTGACGGGGCGGTTACTGCGTGCCATACAGCGCTGCTGCACGCAAGCCGGCAGCCAGTTGTGCCGGTCCGTTGTCGGGGGACAGGCGTACGGCGGGCATGCGCAATCCCCAGGCGAGC
>JAPLRA010000388.1 GCA_026399445.1 Sulfuritalea sp. | reverse complement strand
GTCGAGGCCACCCGGACCGCCTCGATCACCAGCCAGACCGCCAGCGCCAGCAGCAGGATGCCCACCACGCCGGAGACGATGACGTCCGGCTTGACGGCGGCCAGGTTCGGGATCGCCTGCACGAAGGGCAGGATCAGCAGCGCCAGCGTGAGGCCGGCGGAGAGGATGCTCTGGCCGAAACCGAAGTAGTAGACGAACAGGCCGAGGGCCAGCAGGCCGTAGACGATCGACGGGATACCAGCCAAGTTGCTGATGTTGATCTCTATGATGTCCGTCATCCAGTTCTTCGGCGCGTATTCCTCAAGGTAGACGCCGGCGGCAACGCCCAACGGCACAGCCGCCGCCGCGGTCAGCACCATCACCAGCACGGTACCCACCCATGCCGACAGAATGCCGGCATGGGCGGCCTTGCGCGACGGGAACGAGGTAAAGAAATCCAGACTCAGTCGCGGCACGCCCTGGATCGCCATGTCGACGAAGAGCACAGTAAAGGTCAGCACGCCCACCATCAGACTAAGAATACCCAGCACGGTAAACAAAAGATCCCAGCGCTTGGCGCGGGTGATGACGGCGCGAATGGAGTTAAGGTCGGCGGCTTTCATCATATCAATACACCTCGCGGAAACGCTTGCGCAACCAGTAACCGAGCAGATTGAACATCAGAGTCATCAGCAGCAGGGTGAGGCCGGCGGCAAAGATGGTCTGGTAACCAATGGACCCGTGCGGCAGATCGCCCAGCGCCACCTGCACGATATAGCTGGTGATCGTCGCGCCCGGCTCGGCTGGGTTGAAGCTCAGGTTGGGCTGCATGCCGGCGGCAACGGCGAGAATCATGGTCTCGCCCACTGCGCGCGAAATGCCCAGAATGTAGGCTGAGGCAATCCCCGAGGTCGCCGCCGGCATTACCACCCAGAGCGCGGTCTGCAGGCGCGTCGCGCCCATGGCGTAGGAGCCCTCGCGCAGGGCCATGGGCACCGAGCGCATGGCATCTTCGGACAGCGATGCTACGTAGGGAATGATCATGATGCCCATGACGAGACCGGCCGAAAGCAAGTTGAAACCGGGCAGGGCGGGGTAGATTTTTTGCAGCAGCGGAGTCACAAACGTCAGGGCAAAGTAACCATAGACAATGGTCGGCACGCCACCCAGAAGTTCCAGAAATGGCTTGGCAATCTCGCGCACCTTGAAGCCGGAGAACTCGGATAGATAAATCGCGATGATGGTGCCCAGCGGGATGGCAACCAGTAAGGCAACTGCCGAACTGGTGATGGTGCCTGAAAGCAGGACCATGATGCCATAGTGGGCGTCGTCGAACAGCGGGGTCCATTGCGTGTCGAACAGGAAATCTGAAAGCGGCACCGTTTCAAAGAAAACCCAGGATTCCTTGACCAGCACATAGACAATGGCGACGGTGACAAACACCGAGAATGCCGCAGCACTGAACAGGAGGAACTCGATGATGCGTTCCTTGACATGGCGCGAAGCCTTCTTGCTTAACCTGTCACTGACGTGACTGCCGATAGGCATTGAATGGGGCGGCGATAGCGTGGCGCTCATGGGATTGCAGAATACCGTGCAGATTTTTCTAAATAGCCAGGGCTGACCGGAATGCGAATCTTGAAGCTGGGGTGGCCCGACCGGCAGGCCACCCCAGACTGCATTTACTTCGCTTCCAGCTTCATCAACTCTTCAATCGTCAGGCCGACCTTGTTCTCGCCAGCGAACTTGGTGCCCTTGACGCGCTTGGCGAAATGATCCGAGTTGTAAACATAGGCCTTGGCCGGCAGGGGAACGTACTTCACTTCCTTGGTCAGCTTCTCGCCATGCTTCATGTAGAACTCGACAAATTCCTTGACCTCGGGTTTGTCAGCCGATTTGGCATTCACGTAAATGAAAATCGGGCGCGCCAGCGGCTGGTAGCTGCCATCGATCACGGTCTTCAGCGATGGCAGCACGGCAGGTTTGCCGGCCTTGTCGACAATCGGCACCGCGTGCAGCTTATCCTTGTTTTCTTCGTAATAGGCCAAGCCGAAGAAGCCCAGTGCGCCCACGTCGCGGGCAACGCCCTGCACCAGCACGTTATCATCTTCCGAAGCGGTGAAGTCGCCACGGCTGGACTTGGACTTGCCGTTGATGGCTTCGGTGAAGTAGTCGAAGGTCCCCGAGTCAGCACCGGCGCCGAACAGCTTGAGAGGGCGATCCGGCCAAGCCGGGTTGACCTGCTTCCAGCTCGTGATCTTGCCTTGCGCCGCCGGCTCCCACATGGCCTTCAGTTCGGCCACGGTCATCGACTTGATCCAGTCGTTCTTGGGATTGATCACCACGGTCAGCGCATCGTAGGCCACCGGCAGTTCGAGGTATTCGATGCCGGCCGCCTTGCAGTCGTCCATTTCCTTCTTCAAGATCGGACGCGACGCATCGGAGATATCGGTTTCGCCACGGCAGAACTTCTTGAAGCCGCCGCCCGTACCGGAAATGCCGACGGTGACACGGACAGTGTTCTTCTTCGACTTCTGGAATTCTTCGGCCACCGCCTCGGTGATCGGATAGACGGTCGAGGAACCATCGATCTTGACCAGTGCCTGGGCAAAAACGCTCGCCGAGGCGAAAGCGCCGGCCACGACAGCAGCAATTTTCAGGGATTTCATCAACAGGCTCCTTTGTGCAGTGCGATATAAGAAGCCCGCAGTCTAGGCAGCGAATGTTACAAAGCCGTGAAACCTGACGCCGGATTCGATTTTTTGCCCGAAAGGGTCATCGGCCTGTAACGGAGTCCGCCTATCCTTCCCTGATGACTACGCTCGCTGCCCGCGTTCGGCTGCTCCTGGTCGGACTGCATCTCCTGTTCGGCGCGTTCCAGGCGGCTGCGTTGTTCCGCCTGGGCGGGACTCGCTGGCGACAGCAGCTCAAACGAGTCTGGTCGCGGCAGCTTCTTGGAATACTGGGCATCCGGATCGAATCCGGCGACAACCTTTCCAGCGTCGAAGGCGGCCTGCTGGTGGGCAACCACATCTCTTTCATCGACATTTTCGTCATCAACGCCCTGCTTCCCTGCGCCTTCGTAGCCAAGAGCGAGGTGGGACAGTGGCCGTTGATCGGCTGGCTCAGCCGCCAAACCGGCACCGTATTCATCGAACGCGGCAGCCGCAAGGCGGCCCATCGCACCCACCAGCAAATGCGACCCGCCTTCGACGCCGGCCAGCGCCTGGCCATCTTTCCCGCAGGCACCACCACGGCGGGCGACACGCTACTGCCTTTCCATGGGGCGCTGTTCCAGAGCGCCATCGACGCCGCCGTGCCGGTACATGCCATTGCGCTGAGCTATCACGATGCCGGCGGGGCTCGCTCCGAAGCACCCGCCTACATTGGCGATATCAGCCTGATCGACTGCCTGATGCGTGTTTTGCAGGCCGGCGGACTGGTCGTCCGAGTGACCCTGGCGGCCAGTTTCGTCCCGCCGCTGCCCGATCGCCGTCATCTGGCCCACCGTGCCCACCAGGCGGTAGCGACGGCGCTGGCAATCGCACGCGGACAGGTTGGTTCACCGGCATTCGATCCAGGGAATAGAGGGCAAAACCCGTCCGAGGGCAGTGCGCAATGTCTCGGTAACGAAGCAGCAATAAGCCCGTAACGCCGGGTTTCGAAAATGCAGGCGAACCCCACGAGCCCAAAGGAGAACGCCATGCAAAAACAACTAATCGAAAACACGGCCGCCAGCCAGCACGTCGGCTATACCGTTTCGCTGGCCCACAGCGAAGCGGAAGTCCGCGAAGCGCAGCGCCTGCGCTACAAGGTGTTTGTCGAAGAACTCGGTGCCCGCGTCCCGACGCAGGTGCCGGACCACGACATCGATCTCTACGATCCATTTTGTGAGCATCTGATCGTGCGCGAAAGCCATGCCGATCGCATTGTCGGCACCTACCGCATCCTGTCGCCGGATGCGGCCCGCCGCATCGGCAGCTATTACTCGGAAAACGAGTTCCGCATCAGCCGGCTGCAGAACCTGCGCAGCCGCATGGTGGAAGTCGGCCGCTCCTGCATCCACCCGGATTATCGCAGCGGCGCCGTCATCACCCTGCTGTGGGCCGGACTCGCCGAATACATGGTGCACAACAACTACGAATACCTGATGGGCTGCGCCTCGATCGGCATGGCCGACGGCGGACACAATGCCGCCAACCTGTTCGCCCAACTGGATGCGACGCACATTGCCCCGGCCGAATACCGTACGTTTCCCCAGCATGGGCTGCCCTTCGAACGGCTCGCCAACGGCCAGCCGGCGCTGATTCCACCCCTGATCAAGGGTTACCTGCGTGTCGGCGCCTGGGTTTGCGGTCAGCCCGCTTGGGATCCCGACTTCAACACGGCCGATCTGCTGATGCTGCTGCCGATGTCGCGCATGAATCCGCGTTACATGCGTCACTTCATCAAGTCCGCCGAAGCCGTCGCGGCATGAGCCTGCGCCCGACTGCATCGGGACCAGGCCTGCCGGCCGGAACTCGCGCCGTGACGCCCCGTGCGGGCCGACCGCTGCATGTGTTGATGGTCAGCGACGTCTACTTTCCCCGCATCAACGGCGTATCCACTTCGATCCAGACTTTTCGTGCCACGCTCGCTGCCCTCGGCATCCGGGTCACGATAGTGGCGCCCGAATACGCGGGGACGGACACCGTCGCCGATGCTGCCTCAGGAATTGTTCGCCTGCCCTCACGCACCGTGCCGCTGGACCCGGAAGACCGCCTGATGCAATGGCGACTGCTCTCCGACCTGGATCGCCGTCTCGCCAGCGCCGACTTTGACCTGATCCACGTCCAGACCCCCTTCGCCGCGCACTACGCCGGCCTGCGCCTGGCGCGCGCGCGCGGCATTCCCTGCGTCGCCACCTATCACACGCACTTCGAGGAATACCTGTTCCACTACATCCGGCTCCTGCCCAAGAGCGCGCTGCGCTCAGCCGCCCGCTGGCTCGCCCGGCACCAGTGCAATGCGCTCGATGCAGTAGTCGTGCCGTCGCAGCCGATGGCCGCCACCTTGCGCGACTATGGGGTCGACACACCACTGCATGTGATTCCCACCGGCCTGCCCGAAAGCCAGTTCGTGCGCGGCGACGGCGGGAAATTTCGCCAGACCTGGGGCATCGCGCCGGATCGAAAGGTGGCCCTCTTCGTCGGTCGCGCCGCCTTTGAAAAGAACATCGGATTCCTGCTCGAAATGATTGCGCTGGCGCGCCGGCAGCGACCGGACCTGATGCTGGTGATTGCCGGCGAAGGCCCGGCCCTGCCAGCCTTGCGCCGCCAGGCCGCTGCCCTGCGCCTTGACGATCACGTCCGCTTCGTCGGCTACCTGCCGCGCGAAGGCGGCTTGCGCGACTGCTACGCCGCCGCCGACGTGTTCACCTTCGCCTCGCAGACCGAGACTCAGGGCCTGGTGCTGCTTGAAGCCATGGCGATCGGCCTGCCGGTGCTGGCCATTCCGGCACTCGGCGCTGCCGAAATCATTCTTCCCCGGCGCGGCGCGGTGGCCGCCGCCGACACGCCGGACGCATTTGCCGCGCAGTTGGTCACGCTGATCGATCGGCCGGGCAAGCTCGCCGCCATGGCGGACGAAGCAATCGCCTTCGCCCGCGAGTAGGATGCCGCGACGCAGGGTGTCCGGCTGGCCGCGCTCTACCGCGAACTGGTGAGCGCCCCGCGTGCCGTCGACTGCGCCCTGCCCTTGGCAGCCAGCCGATGAATACCGATCCCATCGCCGAAGAAAGCCCCTTCAAGGGCCAGACCGGCTTGCGCCGAACGCTGCTGATCCCCGTCGCCCTGCTGCTGCCGCAGCCGGGCCTGGCCAAGGCACTGATGATCGGCAGCGTGTTGCTGGTCCTGATCGTTGAACTGCTCAACTCCGCCATTGAGGCCGCGATTGATCGAATCTCGCTGGATCGGCATCGCCTCTCCAAGCGCGCGAAGGACATCGGCAGCGCGGCGGTACTGATCGCCCTGCTCAACGTGCTGGCCACCTGGTCGCTGGTGCTGCTGCCTTGAACGCAACATGACCGTCCCTCTCCACATCGCGATCGTCACGGAAACCTGGGCGCCGGAAGTCAATGGCGTCGCCATGACGCTCGGCCACATGGTGCAGGGCCTGCTGGCACGCGGACATCGCGTGAGCCTGACGCGCCCGCGCCAGAAGGGCGAAGACGCGCCGGCCGCTTCGGCACCGCATGCCACCACGCTGGTGCGCGGCCTGCCAATTCCCGGTTACGCCGGGCTCAGGTTCGGCCTGCCGGCCGCGCGACTGTTGCGTCGCCAGTGGCGTGCCGATCCGCCGGACGTAGTGCAGGTGGTCACCGAGGGGCCACTGGGCGCTTCGGCCATCGCAGCGGCGCGCGCACTCGGCATCCCGGTGGTCTCAGAATTTCACACCAATTTCCACGCCTATAGCCGCCATTACGGCTTTGGCTGGCTGGAAGGCCTGGTCGCGGCCCACCTGCGGCGCCTTCACAACCGCAGCCGATTGACGCTGGTGCCTTCGCACCAGTTGGGTATCGATCTGGTGCGCCGGGGCTATCAACGCATTCGTGTTGTCGCTCGCGGCGTCGATACAGCGCAGTTCAACCCGGCGCGCCGCAGCGCAGCGTTGCGAGCCACATGGAACGTTGGCGACAACGACCTGGTGGTGGCCCATGTCGGCCGCCTGGCGCCGGAAAAAAATCTACCGCTGCTGCTCGCCACCTTTTCGGCAATTCGTGGTTACGCCCCGTCGGCGCGCCTGCTGCTGGTCGGCGACGGCCCGTCGCGCCGGCAACTGGAACGGCAGCATCCCGAACACATATTCGCCGGCATGCGCCACGGCGAAGACCTCGCCACCCATTACGCCTCGGCCGATCTGTTCCTCTTCCCGAGCATGACCGAGACATACGGCAACGTCACCCTCGAAGCGCTGGCCAGCGGTCTGCCGGTGGTGGCCTACCGCATGGCAGCCGCCGCCGAACTGATTCGCCACGGCGACAACGGCATGCTGGCCGATCCGGGCGCCAGCGACCAGTTCGTGCGCGCGGCGCTCGACCTCGTCACCCGCCCCGGCGCGCGCTACCGGGCCGCCACCGCGGCCCCGCAAAGCGTCGCTTCGCTCGACTGGGAGCGTATCCACGACCGATTGGTAACCGCTCTGCGCGATGCGATTGATCGTCCGACGATCGCGGCGACGAACGAATCGATCTACCACTTCCTTCCCGACTAGGCGACCATGCACGTCCGCTCGATCTTCATTTCCGACGTCCATCTCGGCACCCGCGGCTGCCAGGCGGATCGCCTGCTCGACTTCCTGCGCGACTACGAAAGCGACAATCTGTTCCTGATCGGCGACATCATCGACTTTTGGTCGATGAGCCGCGGCATTCACTGGACCCCGGCGCAAAACACCGTGGTGCAGAAGATCCTGCGCCGCGCCCGCCATGGCCAGCGCGTGATGCTGATCCCCGGCAACCACGACGAGGCGATGCGCGAATACGATGGCGTGTCCTTCGGCGACATCGAGGTCAGGCTCGAGCACATCCACGTCACCGCCGACGGCAAGCGCTACCTGCTGCTGCACGGCGACGAGTTCGACCAGGTGACGCGCTATCACCGCTGGCTGGCGGTGATCGGCGATGTCGGCTACAACCTGCTGGTGCGCATAAACGCCTCGCTCTCGCGCTTGCGCCGACTGCTGCGCCGCCCCGGCTACTGGTCGCTGGCCGGCTACGCCAAGAGCCGCGTCAAGCGCGCCGTTTCATTCATCTTCGATTTCGAGGATTCGCTGATTCACGCCGTGCGCGAGCGCGGGCTGGACGGCGTGATCTGCGGCCACATCCACAGCGCCGCCCTGCGCCCGGTCGGCGACGTGGTCTACGTCAATTGCGGCGACTGGGTGGATAGCTGCACCGCCGTGACTGGGTGGATAGCTGCACCGCGATCGTCGAGCATAACGACGGCCGGCTGGAACTGGTCCGCGCCTGGCAGCCGGTTGCCGAGCCTGACGCCCTGCCTGCGGCGGCATCGCCCGTCGCCGTCTCGCCAGCGCCAGCGCGCTGCGTCCCTCCGGGAACTTTTGATGATCTTGCGCAGCCCGCCATGGCCTGCGGCGCGGAAACCGCAGGACTGTAATAATTCTGTCGCAATCGAGGCGCTACACTGGTGCGCAATACTTTCCGGCATTGCGCCATGATCGAACAAATCGCTTTGAAACTGGCGGTCGCCGAAGATCGGCATGGCGTTCTGCTGCGACACGCAGCACTGAGCCGTGCGGCCGCCCGCGAGCAGCACCAGCTGGTCAGCATCTACTATGACAGCGGACGCATGGCCCTGCGCCGCGCCGGCATCCTGTTGCGCCTGCGCCGGCACGGTGCGTCGTGGCAGCAGACGGTCAAGCGCCAGGACATCTCCGACGGCGGCCTGACGCAGCGGCCGGAATGGCAGGCGCCCTACCTCAACCACTTCGATTTTTCACACGTCGA
>JAPLRA010000305.1 GCA_026399445.1 Sulfuritalea sp. | reverse complement strand
CTCGGCCGCCAGACCCAGCCGTTCCAGGCGACGCGACATCTCGCGCGGACCAAAGCCGGCATCAATCAGCAAGCGGGTCTTGCCGGCTTCGACGAGCAAGGCATTTCCCCGGCTGCCACTGCCGAGCGAGGCGAAGCGCACCTGGGTTTGCCTACTTCAACTGCTCGTGCAACAGACCCAGGATGCGCTTGGAAATATCGGACCGATCGACGCCACCTTCGCGCGTCAGGACCTGGACGGTGGTTGATTCGCCCGTCGTCTTGACGTGGATCCGATACTGAGCCTGACTCGGCTTGTCACTGGCGCCGCCCTTCCAGAACATCAACTTTGAAAGAATTCCTTTGTCATCATCTTTCTTCTTGCTGTCAACCTCGGGATCGACGTAGCGGACGAAATACAGTCCCTGCGAGCGATCGCGGTCCTCAACCGTGAAACCGACGCGATCCAGCGCGAGGCCTACGCGACGCCAGGCCCGGTCAAAGGCCTCTTCCAGCAGCAGTGCGCCCGCGCCGTCCGTTGCCCGGGAAAGCTTGGCGCGCTCCTGTTTCTGATCCGCCGCGACCATCGTCTTGGCGCGTGACTCCTCGACGCCCAGACGCACCATCAGACGCCGCAGCATCTCGGCTTCCAGTTCCGGATCGGCTGGGCGAGGCTGCCATTTGGTCTCGCTCTTGCCTTCATTGACAAATATTTCGTACATGCCGCGGTGGCTGATGTAAATCTCGACGGTGCCCGGCTCGGCGCCCTTTTCCAGGCGCGTGCGGAACTTGTCGCGCTCCGCGGTGGAATACAGGCTGTCGAAGACCTTGCCCAAGGTGCCGCGAATGATGTCCTGCGGTATCTTGGCGCGATTTTCGGCCCAGTCGGTTTCAAGAATTCCGGCTTCAGGAATTTCCACATTCACCAGAAAGCCCAGTTCCTGCCAGAACTCCTTGACGCCCGGCCAGAGCTTTTCCGGGGAGCCGCCAACCACCAGCCAGCGCTGGGTACCGGAACGCTCGATGCGCATCTTGTCGACCTGCGGCAGCAGATCCTGAGCGGTCGTAGTGCGCGCCTGCCCGGCCCGCTCGTTGGAGTAGGCCGAGTAGGTGGCGGAACCTTTGCCCGTAGACACATCAGGAACGGCATAACGCTCGTCGCGGCTTTGCTGAGTCAAGTCCGGCGGAATTTCAAGTGGCGGCAATTTGCCCGCAGACTTGTATTCGATCTTCTTGGACTCGGGCAGGATATTGCCGCTGCAACCGGCCAGCACACCGATCAGCAGCGCGGCAGCGGTCCATGACAGCATTGAGAATGAACGATTCATTGAGTATTTGTTTCCTGGTCAGAGAGCGATGCCGGCGTCATGCATGGCCGCACGTACGCGCTCGTGAAACTCGGGCGAGAGCGGGGTCATCGGCAGGCGAATGCCTCCGCCGATAATTCACCGGGATCGGGTTGGCTTCGTGAAACAGATTGCGATGCAAACCCAGCAAGCGGAAATTGATCTCGCGCGCCATCGCCAGATCGCCGGCAATGGCTGCCGCGCACATCTGGTGCATCAGACGCGGCGCCACATTTGCAGTCACGGAAATGGAGCCCTTGCCGCCGAGCAGCATCAGGGCGATGGCCGTGGCGTCATCACCGCTATACACGCTGAATCCGGCCGGTGCGCGCTTCAATAGATCGGAACCGCGCTCGATATTGGCGGTCGCGTCCTTGATACCCACGATGCCGGGCACCTGCGCCAGGCGCAGCGTCGTGTCCGTCGCGAGGTCGGCCACCGTTCGTCCCGGCACGTTGTACACGATCATCGGCAGGTCGACTGCCTCGGCGATCGCCTTGAAGTGCCTGAACAGCCCCTCCTGCGTCGGCTTGTTGTAGTAGGGCACCACCGAAAGATGCGCGTCGGCGCCGGCCTTCCTCGCGAAATGCGCCAATTCCACAGCCTCGGCGGTGGAATTGGCTCCCGTGCCGGCAATCACGGGAATGCGACCGGCAACGTGCTTCACGGTCGTCTCAATCAAGGCACAATGCTCTGCGTAATTCACCGTGGGCGACTCGCCGGTGGTGCCAACGATCACGACGCCATCGGAACCCTCGGCGATGTGCCAGTCGAGCAGCCGCTGCAACCCGGGCAGGTCGAGCGAGCCGTCATCCTGCATCGGCGTAAGTATGGCGGGAATGGAACCCTGTATGGTCTTCATGGACGTATCCGAAACTGAATGCTGCCACCGGCAGCCAAATGAGGGCGAAGAAGGGTGAATTCTAACTGATGGACTTCCTGCGGCACACCCTGCAACCCCCGCTTACAAATCAGCCAGCACCTTGATGTGCGTGACAACGCTACGGGCCATCGCGGACAGTGCGTAGCCGCCCTCCAGCACCGAGACGATGCGCCCCTTGGCAAACTCGCCGGCTATCTGCTTGATCTGGTCGGTGACCCAGGCATAGTCGGACTCGACCAACCCCAGCGAGCCCATATCATCCTCGTAATGAGCGTCAAAACCGGCCGAGATGAAGATCATTTCCGGCTTGAACTCGCGCAAGCGCGGCAGCCAGATGTCATAGACCACCTGCCGGAAGTCTTCTCCACGCGTTCCGGCGGGCAGAGGCACATTGCACATGTTGGCCGCGGGATTTTCGGTTCCGCAATAGGGGTAAAAGGGATGCTGGAAAATACCCGCCATCAGGACCCGCGGGTCACCGGAAAAAATCTCCTCGGTGCCGTTGCCGTGATGGACATCGAAATCAATGATGGCGACACGCGAAAGCCCCCACGCCTCAAGCGCGTGCCGCGCAGCCACGGCCACATTATTGATAAAACAGAAGCCCATCGCCTTTGCCCGCTCGGCATGATGGCCGGGCGGACGCACTGCGCAGAAGGCATTCTGCACGTCTCCGCGCATCACCAGATCGGTGGCAAAGCATCCGGCACCCGCCGAGCGCAGCGCGGCCTGAAGGGTGCCGGGCGACATGGCGGTATCGGGATCGAGATGCACGATGCCATGGGCAGGACTGCTGCTATGCAAGTGGTCGATGTAGTCACGCGGATGTACCCGCAGCAGTTGCTCCAATTCCGCCAGCGGCGCGTCGTGAAACTGCAGGTAAACATCGAGCCCCGATGCGATCAGGCGATCATTGACGGCCCCAAGCCGATCCGGGCATTCCGGATGGTGGGCGCCCATGTCGTGCTGCCAGCAGTCGCGGTGGGTAATGAAGGCGGTAGTTGTCATTCCGGGTGTCTTGTCCGATGACTTACAATGCAAAGCAAAAGCATATTATCCATCAAAGCCCGCGGAAAACTTCGACCCCCATGCGACTCCCCGAACTTGATGCCATTCTGGCCGACATCAACCGCATCATCCTCGGCAAGGAGCGGCCCATCCGTCTCTCGCTGGCCTGCCTGCTGGCACGCGGGCACCTGCTCATCGAAGACCTGCCGGGCGTCGGCAAGACCACCCTGGCCCACGTGCTTGCCCGCGTTCTGGGCATGGATTTTCAGCGCATACAGTTCACCAGCGACATGCTGCCCGCCGATATCCTCGGTGTGTCTATTTTTGACCGGGAAAGCGGTACTTTCCATTTTCACCCGGGACCGATTTTCACCCAGGTAGTGCTGGCCGACGAGATCAATCGCGCCACACCCAAGGCGCAGAGCGCCCTGCTCGAAGCCATGGAAGAACGACAGGTGACCGCCGAAGGGAAAACCCGCGCCCTGCCGGAACCGTTTTTTGTCATCGCCACGCAGAACCCGATGCATCAGATCGGCACCTTCCCTCTGCCGGAATCCCAGCTTGATCGCTTCCTGCTCAAGATCGAACTCGGCTACCCCGATCCGGCCGCCGAACGCGAACTGCTCGCCGGCGCCGACCGGCGTCAGATGCTCGCCAATCTGGTTCCGCGCATCACGTCACCACGGTTGATCGAACTGCAGGACAGGGCGCGTGCAGTGCATGCCTCGCCCGCCCTGATCGACTATGTGCAGGCCCTGGCCGCACACACCCGCACGGCGCCGCGCTGGCAGGCAGGCCTGTCGCCCCGCGCGTGTCTGGGGCTGCTCGCGGTGACACGCGCCTGGGCCTTGCTGGACGGCCGCGACCATGCCCTGCCGGAAGATGTGCAAGCCGTGCTGCCCGGCGTCATCGCTCACCGCCTGAAGCCCGCGGACGATACCGTACGCACCGACGTGGAAGCCGTCGCCGCAGCCCTGATCGAGGCAGTCCCACTGCCCTGAGCATGCTTGCATCCCTGCGCTACCGGCTGCACGAAACCTTCGTCCGCTGGCGGGATTGGGCATCGTCGCCATCCTCCACACCTTCCGCAATCTGGTTCTCATCTCGATTCGTCCCGGTCATTGCGAACCGGTATTCGCCGGCAGCCCGGCCCAATTCGATCTGGTGCTGGAAAACCAGCGTCTCGATGCGCGAACCGGCCTGCGCCTGTTTCTCAACGACGAAACTCCGCTTGAAGTCGACATCGGTCCGCATGCCCGAACGGTGGCCACGCTGAATGTCCCCGCCCCAAGACGGGGTTGGTTGCCGATGCCGCGCGCCACCATCGAGACCACCTGGCCGCTGGGTCTGGTGCGGGCCTGGAGCTATGCGGTACCCGACATGAACTGCCTGGTCTACCCGACGCCGGCCGCCAAAGCGCCGCCCCTCCATTGGGGCGGGGAATCGGCGCGCGGATCGACCAAAGACGGTCGCGGTGCCGATGACTTTTCCGGCTTGCGCAATCACCAGCCGGCCGACTCGCCGCGTCATGTGGCGTGGAAGGCCGTCGCGCGGCAACATGATGGCCCGTTGCTGACCAAGCTGTTCTCGGGCGCGGCAGCACAACAACTCTGGCTGGACTGGAACGCGCTATCCGACTCAATCGACACCGAGCAGCGCCTGTCGATTCTCGCGCGCT
>JAPLRA010000435.1:4412-5316 GCA_026399445.1 Sulfuritalea sp. | reverse complement strand
TGAAATCAGGAAGGACTTTGCATGCGGGTGATACAGGCAGGTCGGATGGAACTGGATGAATTCCATGTTCGCCACCCGGCACCCGGCGCGCCAGGCCATCGCCACGCCGTCGCCCGTGGCGGTGTCGGGATTGGTGGTGTACAGATAGACCTTACCCGCGCCACCCGTGGCCAGGGCTGTGTGGCTGGCGCCCAAGGTGAGCACGCGATCGTGGGCGATGTCTAGCACATAGGCGCCGAGGCAGCGATTGCGGGGCAGGCCGAGTTTCGCCGCCGTGATCAGGTCGACCGCAATGTGCCGCTCGAGAACCGTGATGTTGGGATGACTCTTCACCTGCTCGGTCAGGGTCTGCTGCACGGCGGTACCTGTCGCATCGGCCGCATGGATGATGCGGCGTTGGCCGTGGCCGCCCTCGCGGGTCAAATGGAAGCCGAGGGGTGAATCGTCCGGGGTGAATGGAACTCCGCGCGCGATCAGCCACTCTATCGCTTCACGGCCATGTTCGACCACGAAACGGGTTGCAGTCGGGTCGCACAGACCGGCCCCCGCAGTGAATGTGTCGCTGATGTGGGCCTCGATGCTATCGGCGGGATCGAGCACCGCGGCGATGCCGCCCTGCGCCCATGCGGAGGCGGAGTCCGACAGGGTTTTCTTGGTGACCAGCGCCACCCGCCGCGTATCCGCAAGTCTCAAGGCGAGCGACTGGCCCGCGAGGCCGCTGCCGATAATGAGGACGTCGAACTGCTGAATGGCGGCCGGATTCATGGGGCGGGACTATATCACTGCTCGGAGTGTGGAACTATTTGGGCGGGCTCCGGTCACTGTCGGCAGCGGCTGGCATCAAGGCGGCTGGAGCAGTGAGGAGTATGGGCGGAGCGGCTTGTTATACTCGCTTGCGGTCAAA
>JAPLRA010000435.1:0-4388 GCA_026399445.1 Sulfuritalea sp. | reverse complement strand
GCCAAGTACCAGCGCAAGCTCGCGCGTCTGATTTCGCGCATGGTGCGTGATTCTGCTGAGGTGGAGGATATTGTTCAGGACAGCTTCATTCGTGCCTACCGTGCGTTGCCGGGTTTTCGCAACGACAGCGCGTTCTATACCTGGCTGTACCGGATTGGCGTCAACACTGCAAAGAACTGGCTGGTGACCCATGGTCGGCGTGCTTCGGCGACGACCGGTGTGGATAGCGAGGAGGCCGAGAGCTATGACGAGGCCGACCTGTTGCGCGACACTGATACGCCTGAGCGGTTGTTGATGACCAAGCAGATAGGCCAGGTGGTAAACGCGGCGATGGAAGCGCTGCCCGAGGACTTGCGCACGGCGATTGTCCTGCGTGAAATTGATGGTTTGTCGTATGAAGAAATTGCGCAAGTGATGGATTGCCCGATTGGAACCGTGCGATCGAGAATCTTTCGTGCGCGCGATGCGATTTCGGCCAAATTGAAGCCCATGCTGGATGCGGCCCCGGACAAGAGATGGTGATGACATGAAGACACGAATTTCGGCCCTGATGGATGGCGAGTTGGAAAGCCATGAGATTGCGGAGACATTGCGCGAACTTCGCCGCAACGGCGATCTGCGCAGCGAGTGGTGCGACTGCCAGTTGATCGGCGCCGCCTTGCGTGGCGAACGCGAACTGGGCATCGACGTCACTGCAAGGGTGATGTCGGCACTTGAGCCGGAGCCTACTGTAATGGCTCCAGCGTCGCGGCGCAGAACCGAGTGGCGTCGTCCCGCCCTGGCGCTAGCGGCATCCGCTGCCGGTGTCGCACTGGTGGCCTGGCTGGCGTTGGCGCCAGGCAGCGACGGAGTGCCGGCCCGACAGGCAGTAGCTGCGAAGCCGGGGCCGGTGGTGGTGGCAAACTCGCAGTCGACGCCGCGCTTGCAGGAATACCTGGTGGCCCATCAGGCCTACGCGCCGGGCGGTGCCATGGTTGGTGGGGCGCGCAATATCCGCACCGTTGCAGCGTCGGGCGAGGGCCGCTGATGACTATTGTTCCTGTCTTGTTGCTGGCCTTGTCCACCGTTCTGCTGGCGACGCCGGCCTTGGCCGAGGAAGGGTTCGTCTTGCTGCAGCGAATTGCACAAGGCTCGCGACAACTGACCTACAGTGGCACCTTCGTCTATCGCAGCGGCGACAAGGTCGATATTTCCCGCATTGCGCATTCTGTAAGCGATGGTCGTGAAATCGAGCGAATCGAGGCGCTCGACGGCAGTCCGCGTGAGGTGTTGCGCTCGGGCAGCGAGGTGAAGTGTTTTTTCCCCGAAGAACAGCTTCTGATAATCGAGAACCGCTCCAACCAGCGTGGATTCCCGGCTTTGCTGCCCGTCGGTTTGGGGGGTGTGCCGGAACACTATGCAATTCGCAGTGGCAGCCAGGGGCGGGTTGCTGGTGTGCAGAGTCGAGCCGTGCTGCTGGAGCCGAGAGACGGCTTGCGTTACGGCCACGAGTTCTGGATGGACGCCGCCAGCGGCTTGCTGCTGAAGGCCAATCTGCTCGGCGAGCGTGGCGAAACGCTGGAGTCTTTTGCGTTCACCCAGGTCAAGATCGGAGGCCCCCTCGAGCAGGGGGCGCTGAAGCCCCGGTTCGACAGCGACCGGGTTCGGGTGCAGCAGGTGAGGGCTACCGAGGTGAAGCCGGACGACATGAATTGGACTTTTCGCACCCTGCTGCCGGTCGATCTCCGTGTTTATCGAGCCGGGCGGTTCGGCAGGGGAAACGGAGACCATGTCGGTTGTTGGGCCGGTCCATGTGTATCGGCGCCAGGTCGGTGAGCATCGAGTGGTGGTCATGGGCGAGGTGCCGGCGCTTGCAGTCAAGCGGCTCGGCGATGGCATCGAGCGGAGGCGCAAATGAGCCAGTGCGATGCGGTTGTCGTCGAAGCATCAGGCGGCCAGGTCTGGGTTGAAGTGTCCGGTCGTGCGTCGGCATGCGGCAGTTGCAAGAATACGGAGGCCTGCCAGGACAGTCTGCTCGGGATCAGCGCGGGACCGCGCCGCTACTGGCTGGAGAACCTGATCGGAGCCCGGGTCGGCGACCGTGTGCAGTTGACTGTGGCCGAAGGCACGTTGTGGAGTGCGTCGCTGGCCTCGTATGTACTGCCTGTCTTGCTGGCCATTGGGGGTGCGGCGATCGGGCAGTCAGTGGCGGGTGATTCGTCGGCAGTGGCGGGAACCGTCATCGGCCTCGCCTGTGGCCTTGTCCTGTTGCGCCTCAAGGAGATTCGTGCACGGCGCCACGGCAAGCTTTTTTCGTTGCATGTTCAATCCACGGAAGTACGTTTCAAGGAGTCATCATGAAGAAACTTCTCATTTCCCTCGCACTGGCTTTTTCCTCGGTATTTTCGACGCAGACACAAGCTGCCGAACTGCCCGACTTCACCGAACTGGTGGAAAAGCAGGGCGCGACGGTGGTCAATATCAGCACTACCCAGATCATCAAGGGGCGCCGCGGTGGCCACCAGTTCCAGTTTGAGGGGGACGAGTCCATGCAGGAGTTGCTCCGCCGCTTTTTCCCGGGCCAGATTCCGAATCTTCCCGGCGTGCCGCAGGAGTTCAAGAACCGCTCGCTGGGTTCCGGGTTCATCATCAGCGCCGACGGCCACATTCTGACCAATGCTCATGTGGTCGATGGCGCTGACGAAGTACTGGTCAAGCTCACCGACAAGCGCGAGTTCAAAGCCAAAGTGCTGGGTACCGACAAGCGCACCGACGTGGCGCTGATCAAGATCGAGGCCAGCAACTTGCAGGTGGCCAAACTGGGTGATTCGGTGAAGCTCAAGGTGGGCGAATGGGTGGTCGCTATCGGTTCGCCCTTTGGTTTCGAGAACACGGTCACTGCCGGCATCGTCAGTGCCAAGGGTCGCTCCCTGGCGCACGAGAATTTCGTGCCCTTCATCCAGACCGATGTAGCGATCAATCCGGGAAATTCCGGCGGCCCGCTGTTCAACATGAAGGGCGAAGTGGTCGGTATCAACTCGCAGATCTACTCGCGCTCCGGTGGCTCTATCGGGGTGTCCTTCGCGATCCCCATCGATCTGGCGATGGAGGTGCAGAATCAGTTGAAGTCCAGGGGCAAGGTCAGCCGTGGCCGTCTCGGCATCGGCATTCAGGAGGTGAGCAAGGAACTCGCGGAGTCCTTCAGTCTCGGCAAGCCGCAGGGCGCCCTGGTGGCCTCGGTAGAGAAGGGGGCTGCGGCCGACAAGGCCGGGATCGAAGTCGGCGACATCATTCTCAAGTTCGATGGCAAGGCCGTTGCCGAGTCCGGCGACTTGCCTCGAATGGTGGGATCCACCAAACCCGGCAGCAAGGTCGTCGTACATATCTGGCGCAAGGGAGCGACCCGCGAACTGACAGCAGTTGTCGGCGAGATACCCGATGATGAAACCGGCACGCGCAGCGCCAGTCGTGGCGGAAAGTCGGTCGAGCCGCAGGCGGCCAACCGCCTTGGACTGGTGCTGGTGGTGCCGACGGCGGAGCAGAGGCGGGCGTTGGGCATCCAGCACGGTTTGATCGTAGAGGAAGTCAGGAACGGCGGCACACGCACCGAATTGCGCTCTGGCGACATCATCCTGTCGGTGATCATCAAGGGTGTCCAGACGGAGGTCAAATCATTGCCTCAGTTCAATGACTTGCTGCAGGGCCTCGAGAAAAGCGCGACGATCACCCTGCTGGTGCGACGCGGCGATTCACAGACGTTCATCTCCATCAAGGGCGTATCTGACAAATAGATCTCCCGTGGGGCGCCCGACGCCGCAGTTGCGGCTGTTCAGTCGCGACTACTGCCATCTGTGCCACGACATGCTTGCTGCGCTGGAAGCTCTGCGCAGCGAGCAGGGGGTGCCGTATTTCGGCATTGAGGTGCTGGACGTCGATGCCGATCCGGTGCTCGAGGCGAAATACGACGAACTGGTGCCGGTACTGGTCGATGGGGAGGGCCGCGAACTATGCCATTACTTCCTTGATGTGGCGAAAGTGCGTGAGTATTTGGGGGCTTTAGGCTAAAATTCGCCCCTTGCTTTTTTAGTCTCCAAGGTGCTCAAGGGCTTGAATGAGCACCTTTTTTGTTGACCCCATGAATCACATCCGCAACTTCTCCATCATCGCCCATATCGACCACGGTAAATCCACCCTGGCCGACCGCATCATCCATCGTTGCGGCGGTTTGTCCGACCGCGAAATGGAGGCGCAAGTCCTCGATTCGATGGACATCGAGCGCGAGCGCGGCATCACCATCAAGGCGCAGACGGCAGCGCTCAGCTACAAGGCGCGCGATGGTCAGATCTACAACCTGAATCTGATCGACACCCCGGGGCACGTCGACTTCTCCTACGAAGTCAGTCGCTCCC
>JAPLRA010000450.1 GCA_026399445.1 Sulfuritalea sp. | reverse complement strand
CCCTGATGCACAAGCACCGCCTTGAGCGCGTGCTGGTGGTCAATGCTGCGTTCCAGTTGCGCGGTCTGGTGACGGTCCAGGACATTCTGAAATCAAGCGAACATCCGTTTGCCTGCAAGGACGAGCAGGGCCACCTGCGGGTCGGCGCCGCCGTTGGCGTCGGCGAGGGCACTGAGGAACGCGTCGAGTTGCTGGCCGAAGCCGGCGTCGATGTGATCGTGGTCGATACCGCCCACGGCCATTCCGAAGGCGTGCTGAAGCGCGTGCAGTGGGTCAAGAAAAACTTTCCGCAGGTGGAGGTCATCGGCGGCAACATCGCTACGGCGAGCGCTGCCAAGGCGCTCGTCGATCACGGGGCCGACGGCGTCAAGGTCGGCATCGGCCCCGGCTCGATCTGCACCACGCGCATCGTCGCCGGCGTTGGCGTGCCGCAGATAACAGCGGTGGAAATGGTCGCCAACGCACTGGCTGCCGGCGGCATACCACTGATTGCCGACGGCGGCATTCGTTTCTCGGGTGATATTTCCAAGGCCATCGCGGCCGGCGCCAATTCCGTCATGCTCGGCGGCCTGTTTGCCGGCACCGAAGAGGCTCCCGGTGAAACCGTGCTGTATCAGGGGCGCTCCTACAAGGCCTATCGCGGCATGGGCAGCCTCGGTGCAATGAAGGACGGTGCGGCCGATCGCTACTTCCAGGATTCCGACGCCAATGTCGAAAAGCTGGTGCCGGAAGGCATCGAAGGCCGCGTGCCCTACAAGGGGCCGGTGACCGCCGTGATCCATCAGTTGATGGGCGGCCTGCGCTCGTCGATGGGCTACGTCGGCTGTGCCACGATCGACGAAATGCGGGCGAGGGCGGAGTTTGTCGAAATCACCTCGGCCGGCATCCGCGAATCGCATGTGCATGACGTGCAGATCACCAAGGAAGCACCGAACTACCATATCGATTGATTCCTTTACCGACGACAAAGGCGGCTGCGGCCGCCTTTGTTATTTCATAGGCTCCAGCCATGGCCCACCAGAAAATCCTCATCCTAGACTTCGGCTCACAGGTCGCGCAACTCATTGCCCGGCGCGTACGCGAGCAGCAGGTGTATTGCGAACTACATCCCTTCGACGTCAGCGAAGACTTCATCCGCGAATTCAATCCACAGGGCATCATCCTTTCCGGCGGGCCCAATTCCGTCTACGAGGCCGAGGAATGGAAGGCGCCGCAAATCGTGTTCGAACTGGGCGTGCCGCTCGAAGTCTGGATGAGCCACGGCGACAAGGTGACGCAGTTGCCACCGGGCTTCAAGATCATAGGCAGCAATGAATCCACGCCGATCGCGGCCATGGCCGACGAAGCACGCGGCTTCTACGCCGTGCAGTTCCACCCGGAAGTCACGCACACACTCAAGGGGCGCGAGATCTACACCCGCTTCGTCCGCGATATCTGTGGGTGTCGCGGTGACTGGAATATGCCCAACTACGTCGAAGAGGCGATCGCCAAGGTGCGCGACCAGGTAGGCGCCGAAGAGGTGATCCTCGGCCTTTCCGGCGGCGTCGATTCCTCCGTGGTGGCGGCGTTGCTGCATCGTGCTATCGGCGATCAACTGACCTGCGTTTTCGTCGATAACGGGCTACTGCGCCTCAACGAAGGCGTGCAGGTTATGGATACCTTTGCCCGCAACCTCGGCGTCAAGGTGATCCATGTCGATGCGGTGAATCAGTTCATGGGACACCTGAAGGGCGTCGCCGATCCGGAACAGAAACGCAAAATCATCGGTCGCGAATTCGTCGAAGTATTCCAGGCCGAAGCGCAGAAGCTGCCCAACGCACGATGGCTGGCACAGGGCACCATTTATCCCGATGTGATCGAGTCCGCGGGAGGGAAAACCAAGAAAGCGCATGCCATCAAGAGCCACCACAATGTCGGTGGCCTGCCGGAAACGTTGAACCTGAAGCTGCTCGAGCCCTTGCGCGAACTGTTCAAGGACGAAGTGCGTGAATTCGGCGTGGCGCTAGGCCTGCCGCACGAGATGGTCTATCGCCATCCCTTCCCCGGCCCCGGCCTCGGCGTGCGCATCCTGGGTGAAGTGAAAGCCGAATTCGCCGACCTGCTGCGCCGCGCCGACGCGATCTTCATCGATGAACTGCGCGCCGCCGACTGGTACGACACGCGCCGCCGGTTGGTATGAGAAAACCAGCCAAGCCTTCGCCGTCTTCCTACCGGTAAAGAGTGTTGGCGTAATGGGTGACGGACGCACCTACGAATATGTAGTGGCTCTGCGTGCGGTTGAAACTCAGGATTTCATGACGGCCCAGTGGGCCGAATTGCCGCACAGTCTGCTGGGCAAGGTTTCAAACCGCATCATTAACGAAGTGCGCGGTATCAACCGCGTCGTCTACGATATTTCGGGCAAGCCGCCAGCGACCATCGAGTGGGAATAGAAATCGGTCTAGGCAACCACAGCAGAGCCGGGTTGCGGCTGGGATGCCGCCTGCTGAGCCGCTTCAGCCGCATCTTCGGCCCGTTTCAGGCATTCGGTAATAGCCGGAAAATTGTTCTGTAGCGCTACATCGGAAGCCCGTCCGGCGGGGCCTGTCAATAAAGGCGATGCCCCGCGCTTGAGCAGCGCTTGGACTATCTTGAGATTGCCATGCTTCGCAGCGTGCATCAGCGGCGTCATGTCCTGCTCGTCGATCGTATCGAGATCGAAATCCATCGTCAGCACCGTATTGACGTAGGGAAGATTGCCGCGCTCGATGGAGTGGAGCAGGACCTTGGTCGCTTCGGGATTTGCCTTGCGTTTCTTCGGTTCCAGTCCCGTTGGCACCAGCTTGGCGCTGTAGTTGGCAAGGGACAGGATGACCATGACAACCAAGGCAAAGAGCAGCGGTGTCTGGCTGACGCCGAGGCTCTCAGCCCATTTTTCGGGCAGATTGGCGCCCACGGCGAGCAGCGCGTACAAGAGAAAAAAGAAAAACCTGACGTAGAGAAACAGGGCAAGGACCACCATCAGGCCCAATACACCCATGAGAAGGCTGGATTCGACTCCGATACTGCCGAGCACTCGCGGCGGAAGATTGGCGACCAGCGCCATCGCCCCCACCAGTCCGAGCAAGGTCCATTCCCTGATTTGTTTTTGTTTGACGATATCCATAGTGGCCTGTACTCAGAAAACCAAGTTTCAGTGGAAGCTAACGTCAGCCCTCTCGGCGTTAAACAAAGCGGACGCGACCAAAAAACCTGTTGCAGAAGAGCAAAAAGAAAACCACCGGTCGGCGAAAACGTGCAAATCGGGAGACAGCCGATCACTATTTCGCAATTTAACGCATCTTGCGTCCGGATGGAATTCCCGTGAATATAGAAAAGTGATTCCCGATTCCGCATTTTTTTGAACTATGCCTTCCAGAAACGCTAGACTTGCGGTTTTGGTGCACAGCGGCAATCCAGTGGTCCGACAACAAGGAGAAGTAGTGATGAAACGGCAATGGGTATTTGCTTTCGAGGAAGGCGACGGCAAGAACAAGATGCTGCTGGGTGGCAAGGGCGCCAACTTGTGCGAGATGACGCAGATCGGCCTCAATGTGCCGCCTGGCTTCGTGATTACCACGGATGCCTGCCTCTCCTTCCTGGAAAAGGACCGTCTGCCCGACGGCGCAATGGACGAGACTCTCGCGCACATGAAAGCGCTGGAGAAAAAAACCGGCAAGACTTTTGGCGGCGCCGAGAATCCGCTGCTCGTTTCAGTGCGCTCGGGTTCCTCCATGTCGATGCCGGGCATGATGGACACCATCCTCAACCTCGGCCTCAACCCGACCACGCTCAAGGGTCTGATCGCCCTGACCGGCAACCCGCGGTTCGGCTACGACGCCTGGCGTCGTTTCATCCAGCTTTTCGGCAAGATTGCCCTCGGTATTGGCGACGAGCATTTTGATGCCGCGATGACGCTGGTCAAGACCCGCTACGGCGCCAGTCAGGATGTTGATCTGAAGACGGAGCATCTGGCCGAACTGGCCAACGAGTTCCTTGCCATCGTCCAACGGCATACCGGCAAACCCTTCCCTGAGGATCCCTACCAGCAGTTGGAGATCGCCATTGGCGCGGTGTTCCGCTCCTGGAACGGCAAGCGCGCCATCGACTATCGCCGACAGTTCAAGATCACCAAGGAAATGGCCAGCGGTACCGCCGTGAACATCTGCACCATGGTCTTCGGCAACATGGGCAACGATTCGGGCACCGGCGTGGGCTTCACGCGCAATCCCGGCACCGGCGAAAACATCATCTACGGCGAATACCTGGTCAATGCCCAGGGCGAAGATGTGGTGGCCGGCATTCGCACGCCGAAGGCAATTGCAGAAATGGAACAGGAAATGCCGGAAATCTACCGGCAGTTGCAGGAACTGCATACGCGTCTCGAAACACATTATGCCGAAGTGCAGGACTTTGAATTCACCATCGAGAAGGGCACGCTCTACTGTCTGCAAACGCGCAATGGCAAGATGAATGCACGGGCCATGTTGCGCACCTCGGTCGAAATGCACCGTGAGGGTCTGATCACCCGCGAGAAAGCCCTGATGCGGATTGATCCGATGCTGCTGGAGCAGATGCTGGCACCCCAGCTCGCGGCCGATTTCAAGGGAAAGCCGCTGGCTACCGGTTTGCCGGCTTCGCCCGGCGCTGCCTCGGGCAAGATCGTGTTCGATGCCGACACGGCGGAAGAGCGCGGCCGGGCAGGGGAGCGCATCATTCTCGTCCGTGAGGAAACCAAGCCCGAAGACATCCACGGCTTCTTTCAGGCACAGGGCATTCTGACCAGCCGCGGCGGCAAGACTTCGCATGCGGCGGTGGTGGCGCGCGGCATGGGCAAACCCTGCGTATCGGGTTGCGAAGCCATCGTAATCTCCGATACAGCGCGCCGCGCCATCATCGGCGAAACCACGCTGCATGAAGGTGCCGTGATCACCATCGACGGCAGTACCGGCAAGGTCTATGCGGGCGAAGTTCCCACGGTCGAAGCGGTATTTTCAGAAGACATGGAAACCCTGCTGGGATGGGCCGACAACGTCGCACGGCTCAGGGTAATGGCCAACGCCGACACGCCTGACGACGCCGCGCGCGCGCGGGTTTTCGGCGCCATGGGCATCGGCTTGTGCCGCACCGAGCGCATGTTCAACAGTTCCGATCGCCTGCCCATCGTGCAGGAGATGATCCTCGCCGAATCCGTCGAGGAGCGCCAGGCGGCACTGGATCGCTTGCTGCCGATCCAGCGTGCGGACTTCAAGGGCATCTTCAAGGCCATGAAAGGCCTGCCGGTGACGGTACGCCTGCTTGACCCGCCAATGCACGAGTTCCTGCCGACAACTGCGCAGCTGGAACTGGAAATCGCCCACCTGCACCATTTGCGCGATTCGATCAAGGCACTGGAAGAATTGCCGGAAACCCTCAAGCTGCTCAATCCGAAGCTGTACCAGCAGTATTCGGACGGTCTGAGCAAGCTGTCGCTGGCCATGTCGGATTTCAAGGACAGCCATCTTGAGGAGGACGTAATCCACAAGAAGGAAAAGATACTCAAGAAGGTCCGTGCGCTGTCCGAGGTCAACCCCATGCTCGGCCACCGTGGCGTGCGTCTGGGCATCACCTATCCCGAAATCTACATGATGCAGATC
>JAPLRA010000269.1 GCA_026399445.1 Sulfuritalea sp. | reverse complement strand
CGGAATGGATGAAGCGGCGCATCGAACGCAGCGGCATCCGCTCGATTTCCTTCCTGGTTGACGTCACCAACTACGTGATGCTCGAACTCGGTCAGCCGCTGCACGCCTTCGATGATGCCGAACTGTCCGGCGCGATCCACGTCCGCCTGCCCAAGCCGGGCGAACAACTACTGCTGCTGAACGAGCAGACCGTAACGCCGTCGGTGGATACCGCCTTGATCGCCGATGACGAAAAACCGCTGGCCATGGCCGGCATCATGGGCGGCGAGCATTCCGGCATAAATGATTCGACCCGCGATCTGTTTCTCGAAAGCGCATTCTTCCCACCCGCCGCAATTGCCGGCAAGGCTCGCGCGTTCGGATTCAGTTCCGATGCCTCGCACCGCTATGAGCGCGGCGTCGATTTTGAATTGCAGCGCACGGCCATCGAGCGTGCGACGCAGCTGATCCTCGATACCTGCGGCGGTAGGCCGGGCCCGGTGGTGGAAGCTGTGGCCGCCGACCATCTGCCGCAGCGCCGTGCGGTGCAATTGCGCACCGCGCGTGCCGCCAGGGTTCTGGGCGTCGCATTGCCGGAAGCACGGATAGAGTCCATGTTGCGCGGCCTCGGATTGCAGGTCGAAAAGACGTCGGGCGGTTTCAACGTGACGCCGCCGTCCTTCCGCTTCGACATCGAGATTGAGGAAGACCTGATCGAGGAAATCGCCCGCATTCATGGCTATGACAACATCCCGTCACTAGCATATGCCAACGGCGCCGCGCCAATCACGCTGGCGAATCCGATTGCCAGTCAGATGGGTGTCATGCGCTCGTCGCTGATCGGCGGTCTGGTCGGAGTCCTCGTCACCAATCGCAAGCGGCAGACCGAACGAGTACGTATCTTCGAGTTGGGGCGCTGTTTTCACAAGGACGCGGGCGCGGGGCCGGTCACCGGATTTGCCCAGCCCCTGAGGCTGGCATGTCTTGCTGCGGGGCCGGCCCTGCCTGAGCAATGGGGTTCGGCTGCTGCCCGGGTGGATTTCTACGATATCAAAGCAGATATCGAGGCCTTGTTTGCTCCGCGCCGTCTCGAATTCATCAAGGCCGAGCATCCGGCCCTGCATCCGGGCCGTTGCGCAACTGTCAGCCTGGATGGCCGGGTGGTGGGCGTTCTTGGCGAACTGCATCCGCGCTGGGTACAAAAGTACGAACTGGGTACCGCTCCGGTGGTTTTCGAACTGGAGTTGGCGGCCCTGCTGACGACGCCATTCCCTCGCTATGATGAGGTTTCGCGGTTCCCGGCCGTTATCCGCGATCTGGCCCTGGTGGTGGCCCAGAGCCAGCCCTTGGCCCCGTTGCTGGCGGCGCTTCGCTCGGCGGCCCCGGCGATCGTGCGCGATGTTGCGCTGTTCGACGTATATCAGGGAAAGGGGCTCACTGAAACCGAAAAGAGCCTTGCCTTTCGTATAGTTATGCAAGCGAAAAGAGCCTTGCCTTTCGTATAGTTATGCAAGATACTCAACGTACTCTCGAGGATGCCGAAGTCGAGGCGGTGATCGCCAATCTGCTGGCGGTTGCCACTCGCGACTTCAGTGCGTCTCTGCGGGGCTAAATGCAGTCGGAGCTTATATGACATTGACAAAGGCGGAACTCGCCGACCTGCTGTTCGAGAAAGTCGGCCTCAACAAGCGCGAAGCCAAGGACATGGTCGAGGCCTTCTTCGACGAAGTCCGCCTCGCCCTGGAAAAGGGCGACAGCGTCAAGCTGTCAGGCTTCGGCAATTTCCAGTTGCGCGAAAAGCCGCAGCGCCCCGGACGCAATCCCAAGACCGGCGAGGAAATCCCGATCACCGCTCGCCGTGTCGTCACCTTCCACGCCAGCCAGAAGCTCAAGGCGGCGGTCGAGGTTTTCCTGCGCTACTGGGAGCAGGAGTTTACGCAACTGCGACCCGTCAAGCGGCGAGGCAATCGACGCTACTATCAGCACCATGAAGTCCTGCTGGTGCGACGGATTCGTGAACTGCTGTATCAGGAAGGATTCACCATCAGTGGTGCGCGCAACCGGCTTGAGGATGGCCCCGGCAAGATGCACGATACGGCGGATGCTTTGACTGGTGGAGCCGAATCGTCGGCGCGCGCCGAACTGGCGTCAATCATTGAATTCCTGCGCGCTTCCTGACGTCGGCAAGCGTTTCCTTTGGTATAATTTGTGCAGTCGGGGCGTGGCGCAGCCTGGTAGCGCACTTGCATGGGGTGCAAGGGGTCGCGAGTTCGAATCCCGCCGCCCCGACCAGTAATACCAAGGGTTTCCGGCAATTGGCCGGAAAC
>JAPLRA010000384.1 GCA_026399445.1 Sulfuritalea sp. | reverse complement strand
TGACGATGCTCATCACGGCGGCCACTGCGGCTTCGATGTTCATCTGCGTGGTATCCACCAGATCCGCATCGTCGCATTGCTTGAGGGGCGCCACGCTACGCTGGGCGTCGCGTGCATCCCGCTCCTGCAAATCCTGCAAAAGGGCGTGCATGTTAGCAGGCATCCCCTTTGCGATCAACTGTTTATAGCGTCTTTCTGCACGAGCTTCAGCCGAGGCGGTAAGAAACACCTTCGCGGCTGCTGCGGGGAATACCACCGAAGCCATATCCCGGCCATCCGCCACCAGCCCGGGAAAGCGCCGATAGGCCCGTTGACGGGCCAACAACGCGGTGCGAACCGCCGGCAGGGCCGCGATTTTCGAGGCCCCTGCCGAGATTTCCTCGGTACGAATGGCGTCCGTTACGTCGTCATCCGACAAGAAGATGCGTCCGCCGGTGAAGGTGGCGGGCAAACCCGCCGCCAATTCAGCCACGCCGGCTTCATCGTCAAGCGCGACGCCGGTCCGAAGCGCGGCCAGGGCCGTCAGCCGATACAGCGATCCGCTGTCCAAGTAATGGTAGCCCAGCGCCGTCGCCACACGCTCGGCCACCGTGCCTTTGCCCGATGCCGAAGGGCCATCGATGGCAATCACCGGCGCAGTGATTTCGGCGAAGGCATCGAAGTAGTCGGGAAAGGTCTTATTGACGCATTGCGGATCGTTGATGATGACCGGTACGCCTCCCAATGCCGCCAGCGAGAAGCACATCGCCATGCGATGGTCGTCGTAGGTGTCGATAGTTGCATTCGACGCGAGAGTCGGGGCTGGGGTAACGGCGATGTAGTCGCCGCCCTCCTCCACTGTGGCGCCGAGTTTTCTCAACTCTGTCGCCATCGCCGCGATGCGGTCGGTTTCCTTCACGCGCCACGAGGCGATGTTGCGCAAAACGCAGCGGCCGTCGGCGAACAGCGCCGCTACGGCGAGCGTCATCGCCGCATCGGGAATGTGGTTGAGGTCGAGGTCGAAAGCCTTCAGCTTGCCCGACTCCGGCGCGCGCGCTTCGATGTGCTGTTCGCCCCACGCGATGTGGACGCCCATGGTCTTGAGGGCGTCGGCGAAGCGCACGTCACCAATGACCTGATATCGGCAATTTCAGTGAGTGGATTGGACGGCGTTTCGAGGAAAAAAAGCCGTGTCTCTGGACGCATGGCAGCTTCCCACGCAGCGAGCTCTGTTTGCGCAACAAAGCTGGTTTGCACACCAAAGCGCGCCATGAGATTCAGCGTGATCTCGATGTAGGGTTTGGAGATCAACTCGGTCGTCATTTCGATGACCGCCTCCGCTCCCGTGAGCGGCAAGGCCATCAACAGCGCCGTGAGAAACTGCGAGGAAACATCGCCGCGCAAGCGAATCGGGGCGGCGAGCTTCACCTGCGCAGGATGAATGGCCAGCGGTGGAAAGCCGGGATTGCCCGTGTAGCGCACATCGGCGCCGATCTGCAACAGACCATCGACCAGGTCGCCGATCGGCCGCTCGTGCATGCGCGGCACGCCGGAAAGCCGATAGTGTCCGCCGGACAAGGCCAGTGCCGCCGTCAGCGGGCGAATTGCCGTGCCGGCATTGCCCATGAACAAATCGGCGTCCTTGACCGGGAAGACGCCGCCGCACCCTTCGACACGCCACGCGTTGCAGCCCAGCGCCGTAACGCCAACGCCGACTTTGCCGAGCGCCGCCAGCATTACGCGCGTGTCATCGGAGTCCAGCAACTCGCGGATTTCGGTGCTGCCTTCGGCCAGTGCCGCCAGCAGCAGCATGCGATTTGAAATGCTCTTCGAACCTGGCAGGCGCACGCTGCCGGACGCCCCGCGCAATGGCGGCAGGTTCAGGCTATCCATCACTCACCGGGCGGCAGGAGGGAATCCAGCCAGGCATCGCGGCGCGCGCGCGCTGTTGAAAACAAGGCTTCGAGCCCGGGTGCATCGGCGCCGGCAAGCAGCACGCGGGTGTGCATCAGTTCGACCATGTAGGCGTCGAGTTCCTGCAGCAGAGCCTGCCGATTGGCGATGCAGATATCGCGCCACATCTCCGGATGGCTACTGGCAATGCGCGTGAAATCGCGAAAGCCGCCGGCGGCGAAACCGAACAGTTGAGATGCGGGAGATGGCTTACGGCGGCGAACACGCGATCATGTTCCTCAGGGGCGAGTTGCGACACCTTCGCACCGCAGAGCTCCCAAGCCATGCGCACCGCCTTCACGTTGGCGGCGGAATTCTCCGGTAGCGGTGTCAGCACCACGCGTTTATCGGCATAGAGATCGGCCTGAGCGGCTGCAACGCCACTTTTTTCTGCTCCGGCAATCGGGTGGCCGGGAACGAATTGTCCGACCTTGTCGCCGAGTGCCGCGCGCGCCGCTGCGACCACGTCGGACTTGGTACTGCCGCCGTCGGTGACGATCGTCTGCGGCTGCAGATGCGGTGCCATGGCGCGCATCACCGCCGGCATCTGACCCACCGGCATGCCGAGCAGCACCAGATCGGAGCCATTGAGCGCGGACGCCCAATCGGTTGCAATCGCGTCGATCACGCCGAGTTGCAGTGCCTGCTCCAGCGGCGCACGGGTGCGGCCCATGCCGACCACCTGCAAGTCCCGCCGTAGCGCCAGCGCCGACTTTTTGAGCGCAAGCGCGAAGGAGCCGCCAATGAGCCCGACGCCGCAGATGACGATCTTGCTTTGTGTCATCAGAGTGATGTTTCCAGGGCGTCGAGGAAGCGCGCGTTCTCGGTTTCTAGGCCGATGGTGACGCGCAGGTGGTTGGGCAGGCCATAACCGCCGATCGGCCGCACGATAACTCCCTGTTGCAGCAGTTTGCCGTTGACCGCCGCGCCATCCTTTACCTCGAAGGTGACGAAATTGCCGTGGGACGGAATATGTTCGAGACCAAGGCGCTTCAATCCTGCGACGATCTGTTCCATGCCGCGCCGATTCAGTTCGAAACTGTCGGCGACAAAGCCGTGGTCGTCCAGCGCCGCCATCGCTCCGGCCAGCGCCAGATTGTTGACGTTGAAGGGTTGTCTGACGCGATTCAGCAGGTCCGCCACATCCGCCCGGGCCACGGCATAGCCGACGCGCAAGCCGGCAAGGCCGTAGATCTTGGAGAAGGTACGGGTCACGACCAGGTTCGGAATGTCCTTGATCCACGCCACCGTGTCGGCGCGATCGGCCGGTGCCAGATATTCCGTGTAGGCCTCGTCGAGTACGACCGCAATGTCCGCCGGAATCTTCTCGATGAACGCACGCAGTTCGGCTTGCGGCAGGAAGTTGCCGGTCGGATTGTTGGGGTTGGCGATCCAGACAATCCGCGTGTCGAGACGAATTGCGGCGAGCATGGCCGCGGGATCGTGCCCGTAGTGTTTCGCCGGTGCGACGATGCATTCGGCCCCTGCAGCCATCGTCGCCAGCGGATAGACGGCGAATGCGTGCTTGGAGAAAACCGCGGAACGCCCGGGCGCAAGAAATACGCGGGCAGCCATGTCGAGCACGTCGTTCGAGCCGTTGCCGAGCACCACCTGTTCCGCCGCAACGCCGTGCCGCGCGGCCAGCGCGGCGATCAGGTCGAATTGATCCGGATAGCGCTCGACACCGGCCAAGGCTGCCTCGACGGCCTTGCGCGCCTTTGGACTCATGCCCAGCGGGTTTTCGTTGGAGGCCAGCTTGACGATCTTCTCGACCGGTATGCCCATCTGACGCGCCAGTTCGGTGATCGGCTTGCCGGGAATGTAGGGCGAAATGGCGCGGATATAGGGCGGCGCCTGGAGAGCGATGCTCATGGTCGAAACCTCAGTAAACAGCTTTGGGATAGGAACCCAGTTCCTTGACGAAGCCGGCGCGGTGACGGAGTTCTTCGAGCGCGCGCGCTACCGCCGGCTCGCTGCGGTGGCCCTCGATGTCGATGTAAAAGACATATTCCCAGCGGCTGCCGCCAAAACCACGGGCCGGCCGGGATTCCAGCCGGCTCATGGACACGCCATTGTCGGCGAACGGCGCCAGAAGCTGATAGACGGCGCCCGGTCGGTTTTGTGCAGAGCAAACCAGGGAGGTGCGGTCCGAGCCGGAGATCCCGGCATCGTGCTCCGCGACAATCACGAAACGAGTCGTATTGTTGGGGTCGTCCTCGATGCTGGTAGCAAGAATCGGCAAGGCATACAGTTCCGCCGCCGCATCCCCGGCCACCGCCGCTGCTCCGGCTTCCCCAGCCGCCAGGCGAGCCGCTTCGGCGTTGCTCGCGACCGGCACGCGCGGCACCAGCGGCAGGTTGCGGTTGAGCCACTCATGGCACTGCGCCAGCGACTGTGCATGGGAGTAGACCCGGGTCACGTCGGCCAATGCCGCGCACTGAGTCATCAGATTGTGATGTATCGGCAGATTGATTTCGCCACAGATCTGCAGCGGTGAGGACATCAGCAGATCAAGCGAGCGGCCGATGGCGCCTTCGGTCGAATTCTCGATCGGCACCACGCCGTAGTGCGCATTGCCAGATTCGATTACGCGGAATACATCGTCAATCGCCGGACACGGCAGTAGTGTCGGCGCGCCACCGAAATGCTTGCGCGCCGCCGATTCGGAGTAGGTTCCGGCCGGCCCCAGATAGGCGATGGTCAGCGGCTGCTCGAGCGCCAAGCAGGCGGACATGACTTCACGCACGATGCGCTGCGCCGCGGCCGCCGACAGCGGGCCGGGATTGCGCTCGGCGATCCGGCGCAGCACCTGCGCCTCGCGTTCAGGGCGGTAGATATTGCCCTGCTTTATTTCCCCGATGCGACGCGCAAGTTTGGCCCGTTCGTTGATCAGGCGCAGCAAGTCGACATCGATCGCGTCGATACCATCGCGCAGCTGCCCCAGCTCTTGCGAGTCGTCGGCCACCGTCAGCTCTCCAGCGGCAGATACCGAACAGCCAGCACGCCTTCGATGCCGGCAATGGCATCGATCACGGTCTTCTTGACCTTGCTATCGACATCCACCAGCGTGTAGGCCATTTCGCCGCGCGACTTGTTGACCATGTTGTGGATGTTGAGTCCCGCATTGGCCATGGCGGTTGAAATCTGGCCCAGCATGTTGGGCACGTTCGAGTTGGCGACGGCGATGCGGAAGTTCGACTCGCGCGGCATCGATACATTGGGGAAGTTCACCGCGTTCTGCACGTTGCCGTGTTCCAGATACTCGCGCAACTGGTCGGCAACCATGATCGCGCAATTCTCTTCCGCTTCGCCGGTGGAGGCGCCCAGATGCGGCAAGGCAATGACGCGTGGATGAT
>JAPLRA010000037.1 GCA_026399445.1 Sulfuritalea sp. | reverse complement strand
TGCTGGGCACAGAGCAGATCAACATGCTGATGCACAACACCTTCTACGTGCCGGGCCACTTCCACGCGACGGTCGTCGTCGGAACCACGCTGGCCTTCATGTCGATCACCTACCTGCTGGTGCCGACGCTGTTCAGGCGTGAAATGCTGTTCCCCAAGCTGTGCCAGATCCAGCCCTACCTCTACGGCCTGAGCATGATCGTGCTGTCGATGGTGATGATGGGCGCCGGTACCCTCGGTGTTTCCCGCCGTCACTGGGACATGGCGTTCTCCGGTGCTCCGTTCCAGTATGAGTGGCCGGGTGCGGCTTACCTGATGATGGGTCTCACCGGTATCTTCGGCGTGATCGCGGTCGTCGGTGGCGGTTTGTGGATCGGCCTCGTGGTCCTCTCGCTGCTGTTCGGCAAGAAGCTTGATGGCGGCCCGACCTCCGACAAGCCAACGCCGATTCCGGACCAGTCCGCTGCTGCTGCGGCTTCCGGCACCGGCAGCGAAGAGCACACCAATGTGCCGGGCACGGTGGTTCTGGCCATGACACTGCTGGTCTGCTTCGTCCTCTACTACTTCGTGAACTGGAAGTACCTGTCCGAAGTCTGGGGTCTCAGCTGATCATCGGTTGAATCAGGCATAAGGCTTCCCCGCACTTCGGTGCGGGGAACCTGCCTGAATCGGGCTTGGCCAACAGGCCCGATTCAAGCAGGTTTCAGAAGTGACAAGAACTAGAACGACAACACCCAAACACACTTGATGGAATCGACGCTGCCCCCCACACGATCGACCGGCATTCCCTTCCGCGCCATCATGGGGGTGTTCAAGCTGCGCATCGGCGTCGTCATCACCTTCACCGCCCTGGCCGGCTTGTCGGTGAGCGCCGGCCCCGGCCTGAGTCTCGCGCAGCTCGTCACCTTGACGCTTGCCGTGCTGGTTTCCTCGGCAAGTGCGGGCGCCTTCAATCAGTACTACGAACACGACATCGATCCGCTGATGTCGCGTACCCGCAAGCGGCCCTTTGCCACCGGTGAAATAAAGCACGGGCCCATATGGCTGGTAGTCATCTTCGGCCTGATGGCGCTCTCGGTTGCCGCCGCGTGGGTCGCACTGAATGCCTGGGCCGCCCTGTTCACCTTCCTCGGGGCGTTCTTCTATGCCATCGTCTATACGGTGTGGCTCAAGCGTCGCACCTGGCTCAACATCGTGTTCGGCGGGCTGGCGGGCAGTTGGGCGGTACTGGCGGGAGCGACAGCGGCCGACCCCCATCTCGGTGCGGTACCGCTGAGCCTGGCCTTCATCCTTTTCCTATGGACGCCGCCACATTTCTGGAGCCTCGCCATTGCCTATCGCGAGGACTACGCGGCAGCGGGCGTACCCATGTTGCCGGTCGTGGTCGGTGACAAGCGCGCCGCACAAATAATTTTTGCCAGCACGCTGACGCTGGTGACGGCATCCTTTCTTCCGCTGGCCTTCGGCCTGGGGGCGATCTACTTTGCCGGCGCCGCGGCCGGCGGCGTCCTGTTCGTCCAGAAGGCCTGGTGTCTGATGCGAAACACCAGCCGTGAAGCTGCAATGACCTGCTTCCATGCCTCGCTGGCTCAGTTGACTCTGGTACTCACTGCTGCAATCATCGACGCCCGGTTCTAGCTCGGCGTCCCTCCCGTGATTTCTTTCTGCATTCGTGCCGCGCTCGTGGCAGCGTCAATTGCTGCAGCGACCAGCGCCCTCTCCGCCGACAAGGCGCCCGCGCCCAAGCTTTCCCAGCAGCCCCAGGGGGCACGCACCGGCCTGACCCTCACCACACTCGACGAAAAGGCGGCGCTCGAGCGCTCGCAGAGCGTGATAGGCAAACCCGTGGGCGACCATGTGCTGCTCGATCGGCAGGAGCGTCCCACCCCGCTTGCCAAATACCGGGGGAAACCGCTGCTGGTGAATTTTGTCTACACCGCCTGCTTCAACGTCTGCCCCACTACCACCAAGAACCTGCAGAAGGCCGTGGAGGGCACGGTCAACGTGCTCGGAGCCGACAGATTCAACATCATCAGCATCGGCTTCAACCAGGCCTTCGATTCGCCCCAGGCGATGAAGGCCTTTGCCACCCAGTACGGCATCCATCTGCCCAACTGGGAATTTCTCAGCCCGGCGGCCGCGATCGTCGACGAACTGACGCAAAACTTCGGCTTCAGCTATGTGGCGACGACCGCCGGCTTCGATCACATGAATCAGGTCACCATCGTCGATGCCGATGGCAAGATTTTCAGGCAGGTCTATGGTGAAACATTCACCGCCGCGGATCTGGCGGAACCACTCAAGGCGATGATTACCGGCTCACCCATCCCGCCCCAGACCAGCACCCTGGCAGAGATCATCGACCGGGTCAGAATCCTGTGCTCGGTCTATGACCCAGTCACCGGCAGGTACCGCACCAACTACGCGCTGTATTTCGAGATCGCCGGGTTCATCAGTTTCATGTTTTTCATGCTCTGGGTGGCCTGGAGTTTCATGAGGAAACGTCACAGCGACAAGATTCAATCGGATTGATGCGAGTCAAGTCGGATAGCGCCTGACTCGCATATCATTAACCGCTAATAAACCCACAGTGACCAAGTGGTCAACTGATGCCGGCGGTACGGAACCTCCCAACGTGAGTTTGCACGCAGCCTTGCGCGGCAACGCGCAAAACCTCTTCGAACATATCGAGAATTTTCTCGATGCGTCCTTTGGCGGCGCCGACAATCCGCTGCGCCATCTTGGCGCGCTGGGTCTGTATTTCCTCTGGATACTGGTCGCCACCGGACTCTATCTCTACGCGGTGCTGGATACCAGCATCGAGGGCGTCTACAACTCGATCGGCCATCTGTCGCGGGAACAATGGTATCTCGGCGGCATACTGCGCAGTCTGCATCGCTATGCCTCGGACGCATTCGTGCTGGTGATGATGCTGCATCTGGCGCGGGAGTGGGCCTACGGTCGTTACTACGGCTTTCGGCTCTACTCGTGGGTGACCGGGGTGCCGCTGATCTGGTTCGCCTACATCTCCGGCATCGGCGGCTACTGGATCGTCTGGGACCGGCTGGCGCAGTTTTCCGCCATCGCCACGACGGAGCTGCTGGACTGGCTGCCCTTTTTCAATGAGCCGACGGCGCGCAACTTTCTCGCGCCGGACAGCATCAGCGATCGCTTCTTCACCGTGCTCGTTTTCATCCACATTATCGTCCCGCTGATGATGATCCTGGGCCTCTGGGCCCATGTCAATCGCATCAGCCGGGTGGATTACCTGCCCTCGCGACGGGTGATGCTGGCCACCATGGCCAGCTTCCTCGCCCTGGCCGTGATGAAGCCGGCCTTGAGCGAAGCGCCCGCCAATCTGGCCCTGGTCGCTGCCGATGTGCCGCTGGACTGGTTCATCCTGTTCATCCATCCGCTGACCGACATCACCTCGCCGGCGGCGGTGTGGACGCTGATCTCCCTACGAGGCAATCACCATGGCCCCTCATCCCGGCAAGCCGGGCCACAAGATCGCCATTGTCGATGCCGACAACTGCGCCGCCTGCGGCATATGCGCGGGTTCCTGCCCGTCATCGACACCCTTCCGCAGCCAGGAGAGGCTCGTGACGGGCATCGACATGCCGCAGCAGCCTGTGGATGTCATGCGTCGCGAACTGGAAGCCGAAATTGCGCGGCTTGCCGGAAAAACCAGACTGCTGATCTTCGGCTGCGACAAGGGCGCCGACGTGCGCAGTCTTGCCGCTGCGGATACCGCCGCCATCAGCCTGATCTGCACCGGCATGCTGCCGCCCTCCTTCATCGAGTACGCGCTACGCAGCGGCGTCGATGGCATCGTCGTCACGGGCTGCCGCGATGGTGGTTGCGATTTCCGCCTCGGCATGGAATGGACGCGGGAGCGCCTTGCCCACCAGCGCGAACCCTATTTGCGCAGCCTCGTGCCGCAGGAACGGCTGCGACTGGTATATGCATCTCGCACGGAGCAGAATCAACTCGCCGCCGCCGCGAGCGAATTCAGAATCCAACTTGAAACCCAAGCGGTCGCCATCATCCGACCTCCCGCCTATACCCGGAGAAAAACACATCATGGCTAAACCCGCCGCCATCGTCGGCCAGATCATTCTTTACGGAGCATTTGCCGCCTTCATCGGCTACTTTGCGACCGCGCCGACCTACAAGCAGATACCGGACGACGTCGCGCTGATCAAGCTCTCGATGAGTCATCTTGGGGGCCGCGAGTGCCGCAAACGCACGCCCGAAGAACTGGCCAAGCTGCCGCCCAACATGCGCGCGCCGCTAGAGTGTCCGCGCGGGCGTTCCGATATCAAGCTGGTCCTTGAGCTCGACGGAAAGCCGATGTTCGAAACCGTCATGCATCCCACCGGGCTGTCGAAGGACGGCGTCTCCACGGTCTACAAGCGTTTCCAGGTGAAGGCCGGTACCTACCAGCTCTCGGTGAAGATGAACGACAACCTGGTTAATCCGGGTTTCAATTTCATCAAGGAAGCGCAAGTCACGCTGAAGCCGGCGCAGGTGGGCGCAGGTGCTGGTGATCGACTTCAATCCGGACAAGGGCGGGCTGTTTTTCCAGTAGGACCTGACCGAAAAACATCGACATCCTCCACCCGAAATCCTCCATCCTTCTGCGCGGATAAAGACCATGCTGACCCTCCTTCAAAAACTCGTGCGCTGGTTTTTCATGCGTGCCGAGAACCTGTTCAACGTCGCCTTCGGCGAAAAGCTCAACCCGTTCTACCATCTGGGCACCATCAGCTTCTGGCAGTTCTGGCTGCTGATCGGCACCGGCCTCTACCTCTACATCTTCACCGATACCGCTGTGCACGATGCCTACGAATCGGTGCAGCGCATCACCCACAACCAGTGGTGGGCCGGCGGCATCATGCGCAGCATTCACCGCTACGCCACCGACGGCATGATCCTCACCATGCTGCTGCACATGATGCGGCACTTCGCTTACGACCGTTACCGCGGCTTCCGCTGGTTTTCCTGGGCGACCGGCATCGCCCTGATCTGGCTGGTGTACATTTCGGGCCTCAACGGATTCATGCTGGTGTGGGACAAGCTGGCGCAGTTCGTCGTCGTCGCCACGGCCGAATGGTTCGACGTGCTGCCGATGTTCAACGGCACCCTGATCCGCAATTTCATCTATCAGGAAAACGTTACCAGCAGGCTGTTTACCCTGCTCGCCTTCATCCATATCGGCGCGCCGCTGATCGCCGGCGTCCTTGCGTGGATACATGTGCAACGCGTGCCGCGCGCCCACGTCAACCCGCCGCGCCCGATCGCGATTGCCTTCACCGCGATGTTCATTATTCTTGCCCTGGTCAAGCCGGTGGTGAGTCAGGGTGGCGAGGCCAACATGCTGGTGGTGCCGACCAACATTGCCTTCGACTGGTTCCAGATGCCGGTGCTGGCGCTGGTCTATGTCGTCGATCCGCTGTATCTCTGGTTCGGAATTGTCGGCTTGTCCGTGCTGCTGTTTCTCGCCCCCTGGCTGCCGCCCAAGCGCATGGGTGCGGCCCCGGCCGAAGCCGTCGTCACCTTCCACCCCGACCACAGGACCGTCGCCATCCGCTTCGACGAAACCCTGCTCGATGCCGGCCTGCGCCA
>JAPLRA010000067.1 GCA_026399445.1 Sulfuritalea sp. | reverse complement strand
TTGGAGCGTGGACCATAGGATTTCGACATCAGAGGGTGTTGCTACTGTTGCTACTCTTGCTACCTTCGCCTGGCGCGAACGCTGATCGGTAGCAAGAGTAGCGAGAGTAGCAGGGGGTGCCGGGTCGGAAACTGCATATTCCACGTGCCCGGAGGAAGCCGTATGACGGGCGCTACGGGGAGTGATAGTGCTTGCCTTCTGATACCACTATTTGCTACCATCTAGCTATGAAGCGAAAACACCAGCGTACGCTGGAACTGATCTATGCCCGGCCTGTATCGGCAAATGTCCGTTGGGCCGACATTGAGGTCTTGCTCATTGAGTTGGGCGGGCAAATTTCAGAGCGCGAAGGATCGCGGGTGTTGGTGCGTTTGTTCAACGAACGGCGAGTATTTCACCGTCCGCATCCCGAGCCGACGACGGATAAAGGGGCGGTCGAGGCAATTCGCAAATGGCTGGAAGAGAATGGAGTGAAACCATGAATACCATGTCGATCAACGGCTATCAGGCGGTCATCGCGTTCGACCCGGACATCCAGATGTTCCGGGGGGAATTCGTGGGGCTAAACGGCGGTGCCGATTTCTATGCCAAGGATGTCGATGGCTTGCGTCGCGAGGGGGAGATTTCTCTCAAGGTATTCCTTGAGGCATGCGCCGAGGATGGTGTCGAGCCGCGCAAGCACTTCTCCGGGAAATTCTCTCTACGGGTTGATCCGGCTACGCACGAAGCCGCCGCCATTGCCGCCGCTGCCCACGGCCAGAGCCTGAACCAATGGGCGACCGAAGCCATTCGGCAGGCGGCATTGGCGGGTTGATGGGCAGGCACGATGAGCGACTGAAGCCATTCGGCAAGCGGCATTGGCAGATTGATGGGCAGGCACGATGACAAAGCCGGGTATGAAACCGGGTACGAAAGAACCTTCTGTTGCTGGACCCCTTGCAACTGTGAGGGTTGTCGGTCGCACTTCCTGTTCAACGTCTAGTTGACGCCTGGTCGCGCGGTTGAGCGCGCTGCTCGTTGGCGACGCGCAGGGTGACATCGGCGATCATCCAGACGCTGTGGGTCGGGCCGCCGGCCATCTTGCGCCCCGAGAACTCCGCCCAGAACTCACTGCCGTCGGCTCGGCGCAGGCGATACATGCCTTGCGCCAGATGGCCCCTGTCAAAGGCGCTGGTCCGGTCGGCGAGAAACTGATTGGCTTCCTCGGCGCTGACAAAATGTTCCTGGAGGGATGCGGTGGTGAGTTCCTGGATGCGGCGGCCGAGCATGTCGCCGAGTCGTGCATTGCACTTGACCACTTGCTTGTTATCGATCACCGCAATTCCCAACGGCGACGACTCAAAGATCGCCTGTTGTTCTTCAAGCAGCGACTCGGCTTCCGTGCTGCGCTGCAGGTTATCGGTAGCCGAGCGGTAAAGCGTGCGCTGTACCAGGATCAGGACGATGAGCCCGCATACGGCAGCAGGGACCGTCCACTGCGTCGCATGGCCAACGGCTGCATAGTGCGCAAAGCCGAAAAGCAAGACGGGGATGGTGAAAAGCCAGAAAGCGATATTGCTCAAAGCAAGGAAGACCGCGCCGGTGAAGACGATGACTGTCACTATCAAAAAGATGTAACTCCCCGCGTCGGGAGCTGTCGACGGAGGATGGAGCGGTCCGAACAACGCTCCCCAGCCGATACTGGTAAGAAAGACCCCGCCGGCAAAGACCCATTCCCACCGGTGAATACGCGTGCTCTGCCGGTCGGCCTTGCCGAACATGTACCAGACCCACATGCGCACGGCGAAGACCGTGAGCATGTAGGCCACCCATCCCTTGAGAATCTCCAGCCCGACGACGCTGAAAAGAATCAGAAAGCACAGGAAGATCCCGATCATTGCCGCGACTGTGCTGGCGGGCAGACGCTCGAAAAGCATCTCGACGCGGCGAATTTCCGCGGCACCGCTGAGCTTTCGCGAGAAGATGGCCTTCATTGCTGCCCTTTGTTCATGTTGCAATCATAGCCGCTAATCGAGCCAGTTCAACTCGCCCCGTCGTGCCCTGCAATTTCCGCACGCACGGTGTCCATGTCGAGCGCCATGGCTTGCTCGATCAGTTGTTCAAAGGCGCTGGCAGGCAGCGAGCCCGCCTCCGAATAGATGATGATCTGGTCGCGGAAGACCATCAGGGTGGGAATCGAGCGGATATTGAAGGCGGCGGCGATTTCCTGCTGCTCTTCGGTATTCACCTTGGCGAAGATGATGTCGCTACGCGTTTCCGACGCTGCTTCAAAAGTCGGCGCGAAGGCGCGGCAGGGCGCACACCAGGGTGCCCAAAAGTCTATGATCACATTGGCGTGTTCATTGATGGTCTGTTGAAAATTGTCAGCGTTGAGTTCCAGTGTGGCCATGGCCGATTCCCCGATTGAGATGAAGCGAATGCTACCGTTTTGCCGCGTGGCGTGCTATCACTCTGCCCGATGACTTCTGCCAGATCTATTTATCGCGGGCGCTTTGCCCCCTCTCCTACGGGCCCGCTGCATTTCGGCTCGCTGGTGGCTGCGGCAGGCTCGTTTCTGGAGGCGCGGGTCCGGGGTGGCGAGTGGTTGCTGCGCATGGAGGATGTCGATCAACCGCGCTGCTCGATGGCCGCTGCGGGCGAAATTGTCCGCGCGCTGGAGGCGCTCGGCTTTACCTGGGACGGCGAGGTGGTCTGGCAGAGCCGCCGCACCGAAGCCTATGCCGCGGCTCTGGAGCAGTTGAAGGCGACGGGCCGGGTATTTCCCTGCGGCTGTACGCGCCGCGAACTGGCCGACTCGGCGATCGCGCCCGACGGTGCGGCAATTTATCCGGGCACCTGCCGTCAGGGGCTGCCGCAGGGCCGTGCGCCGCGGGCCTGGCGCATCGCCGTGGGGGATGCCCGGGTCAGTTTCGATGACGCGATCCAGGGCCGGACCGTCAGCGATCTGGCCAGCGAGGCGGGCGACTTCATCCTGCTGCGCGCCGACGGCCTGTTCGCCTACCAACTGGCAGTGGTGGTCGACGATGCCGAAGCCGGCATTACGCATGTCGTGCGCGGCGCCGATCTTCTGGCCTCGACTTCGCGCCAGATATTTCTGCAACAGTGTCTTGGCGTGCCAACGCCGGAGTACGCACATCTGCCGGTGGCGGTGAATGCCGCGGGCGAAAAGCTCTCGAAACAGACACTGGCTGCCGCCGTCGATTGCTCTCGGCCCGGGGCGGCTCTGTGCGGAGTCCTTGAATTTCTCGGGCAGCAACCGCCGCGAACATTGGCTGACGCCTCCGTGACCGCGATCTGGACTTGGGCCGTCGAGAACTGGCAGTCGCGCCGTGTACCTCGCGGCCCCGCGCAAACTGGCCGCTTGCAGAATCCTTCCGGGTGAGATAATTCGGCCTGTACAAGAAAGGATGCAAGCCATGATGGTCGAGGATATTGCGGGTCTGCGCCGCGTGCTTCAGGGCAACCGCGTGATTGCCGTGGTCGGCTTGTCGCCTAGCTGGAACCGGCCCAGCTATTTCGCCGCCAAGTACATGCAGGAGCATGGCTATACCATCATCCCGGTAAATCCTGGCGCGACGGAGATCCTTGGCCAGAAATGCTATCCGGATCTCGCGGCGATTCCGGTCAAGGTCGATATGGTGGACGTGTTTCGCAAACCCGAGGACGTGATGCCGATCGCCGACGAGGCGATTCGCATCGGGGCGAAGTGCCTCTGGCTGCAACTCGGCGTGATCAATCATGAGGCAGCCGACAAGGCGTCCGCCGCCGGGCTCGACGTGGTCATGGATCGCTGCGTCAAGATCGAGTATGCGAGGTTGTTCGGCGGACTCAACTTCGCCGGCGTCAATACCCGCGTCATTTCTGCCAAACGCCCGCCCTGTCCGCCGCTGCAAGGCTAGGCGGGTTTCACCCTAGCGCCCCTTGGCGTTGTCCCACAGCACCTTGTGCAGTTGCAGCTGAAAGCGCACCGGCAGGCGGTCGTCGAGGATCCACTGCGCCAGTTGCGCCGGATCGAGCTGGCCCTGCACGGGTGAGAAGAGTACCGGGCAGCGCTCGAAAACTCGGCGCTGGTGACACGCCGATACCGCCCAGTCATAGTCCTCGCGCGAGGCGAGAACGAACTTCAATTCGTCCTCGGGCGTCAGCAGATCGATATTTTCCCAGCGGTTTTTCGCCGCTTCTCCTGAGCCGGGCGCCTTGAGGTCGACGATGCGCGCCACACGCGGATCGACGTCGCCGATGTCCAGCGCGCCGCTGGTTTCAAGCGATACGGAATGGCCCGCATCGCACAGGGCTAGCAGCAGCGGCAGACAGTTTTTTTGTGCGAGCGGTTCGCCGCCGGTGACGAAGGCGTATTCGGTATCGCACCAGACACAGCGCAAGGGGCAGCCGGTAAGCCGGACAAACACCGTGGGCAGACCGACGCGGCTGGATTCGCCCTGGATGGAATGGAAGATTTCGGTGACGTGCAACGAGTTACGCAAATGAGCGTCAGGCATTTCAGGCACTACTTCTTCTTCAGCCTGAGCTTGGCTCTCTTGCCGGCTTCGCTATTGGGGTAGCGTTCGGCCAGTTGTTCGAGGCTGGCCTTGGCGGCCTTCAAATCCCTGCCGGTTTCGAGGCTGGTGACGCGGCTTTCCAGCGCGCTCGGGGCGCGCTCGTCGTTGGGCCAGGTCGCGGCAAACTTGCCGAAGAGTTCGGCGGCCACGGCATGATCCTTGGCCTGGGCATGGGCGTAGCCGCCCCAGTAATGGGCCGAGGCGGCCAGACTGCTGTTCGGGTAGGTCTTGATGAAGGCGAGGAAGGAGGCGCCGGCCTCCTTGAACTTCGAGCCCTTGAGACCGGCCAGTGCGGCCTCGTAGTCGCGGGTTTCCAGCGCGGGATCGGCTTTCGGGGCTTCGGCCTTGGTATCGGCAGGAGGCTGCTCGATCTTCCTCAGCCGGTTGTCGAGATCGACATAAAAATCCTTCTGGCGCTTCTGCGCGGCTTCGAGTTCATAGGTCAGCACTTCAATCTGGCCGCGCAACTTGGCGATATCGGTCTTGATGGTTTCGACCTGGTTGGCGAAGTCGATCTGGTTGCGATTGACCGTGTCGGCGCGCTTGTTCAGGTCCGTCACTTCCACGCGCAGTTGCTCGATGCGGTTGCGCGCTTCGTCGTCGTCGAACAGGCCTGCCTGCGCCGGCAGGGGTAATACCGCCGACAGCAGCACGGCCAGCAGTGCCGCCAGCCGTGAGACCATCCTGCGGTTCATGCTCAGAATTCTCCGGAGTAAAGCATGTCGCCGCGACGATTCTTCGCCCAGCATTCCTCAGTTGATTCGGTGCAGACCGGCTTTTCTTCGCCGAGGCTTACTGCTTCGAGCTGGTCTTCCCTCGCGCCCATCAGAGTGAGTGCCTTTCTTACCGCGTCGGAGCGCTTCTGACCGAGTGCAAGGTTGTATTCACGGCTGCCGCGCTCATCCGCATTGCCCTGAATAAGCATTTTCATTTTCGGATTGGCGGAGAGGAACTTGCCATGAGCCGTCAGCAGCGCCTGGAACTCGTCCTTGACGCTATAGCTGTCGTAGTCGAAGTAGACGCTGCGCTTGGACAGGGGGCTGCGCGGGTCCTTCAGCGGATGCTGTTGGGGTCAAAGGCTTCCGGCGCCACCTTGGCGATGGGGGTGGTGTCGACCTTGACTGCACCGGGCGTGCGCGATTCGACGCCCGCCGGATTTTGCTCGGGAGCGGGCGGCTGCGAACCGCAGGCGGCGAGCAGCAGCGTCAGGGCGGAGAGGGGAATGATGAATGCGCGCATGATGGATGGTTCCTTGATGAATTCGAGTGACTTCGGCTTATCTGACCAGCGGACCCCAGGCAGGTTCCCGCACATCGGCGGCCTGCACGGAGAGTTTTTGCTTGACGCGGCCGTCGCTGGAAACCGCCGCCAGCACGCCGCGTCCGTTGATCTCGGTGGCATAGAGGATCATGCGGCCGTTGGGCGCGAAACTGGGCGACTCATCCTTGGCCGAGTCCGTGAGAATCTGAGTCTGCTTGGTCGCCAGGTCCATCAGCGCCAACTGGAAGCGACCGCCGTTCCTGGCAATGAAGGCCAGGCTCTTGCCGTCGGGTGATGGTCGCGGCGTGACGTTGTAGCTGCCCTCGAAGGTCACGCGCTCTGCCGCACCTCCTGAGGTGGCGATGCGGTAGATCTGCGGGCTGCCGCCGCGATCGGAGGTGAAGTAGATGAACTGGCCGTCCGGCGACCAGCGCGGCTCGGTGTCGATGCCGGACGAGGTGGCGACGCGCGTCACGCCGCTGCCGTCGGCATTGACGATATACAACTGCGACGAGCCGTCCTTGGTCAACACCACGGCCAGTTGCTTGCCGTCGGGCGACCAGGCCGGTGCGGAGTTCGATCCCTTGAAGTTGGCGGCGACATGACGCCGGCCGCTGGCGAGGTCGTGCACATAGACCACCGGCTGGCCTGATCGTTGCTGCCATCCGCATCGGCGATTTTCAGCTCGAAGCGACCGGTGCTTTTCACTACATAGGCAATGCGCGTCGAGAATACGCCCGGCTCTCCGGTGAGTTTCTCGTAGATGAAATCGGCAATGCGATGCGCCGTCGCGCGCAACTGTGCCCCTGTGTGCAGGTAGGCCGGGTTGCCCAGCGCGGCCTGTTTCGGCACATCCGACAGACGTACCCGGGTCTCATAGCGGCCGTCGGTCGTTGTTGCGACGGTGCCGCCGGCCACGGCGTCGGCGCCCCGCGTCTTGAGATCGTCAAAGGCGGGCGTGGCACTTTCGGCCAAGGGGCTGCCGGCATCGATCAGACGGAAAAGCCCGCTGCGTTCCAGATCGGCGCGAACCACCGAGGTAAGCGCCTGGGCGACGATGCGCTCGCCGGTGAAGTCGGCAATGGCAACGGGCAGGCGGTTGGCGCCGGCACCGGTAATTTCGACCGTTAGTTGGGCTTGGGCGGCGGCGGAACACAGCGCCAGGCCGGTGGCGCCGGCAAGAACAAGACGTTGGAATCTCATCGCGCTGATTATAGCGCCTCAGCCCCGGCTGCCTTGACCCCGGAATAGGCCGATAAATCCCCTGTGCTGCGGGATTGCCTTACCGGCCTTTACTCATCCAGCGGTTTGAAGCGCAATTCCAGCGAGCGCGAGAACAAGTCGGCCGGCTCGGGTTTGGGCAGCGGGTTGGACTTGAGAATGGCGCGCTCGATGGCGGCGTCGAGTGTCGCATGGCCGGATGAGCGCTTGAGGCGCACGGTGACGATTTCACCGCTCGGCAATTGCGTGACATCGAACACGGCCTCCGGATTGCCTTTCACTTCCGGGGGCACCACGATGTTGCCGCGAATCTTGCCGCGGATGCGGCCCAGATAATCAGTCATGGCCTTGTTGCGCGCCGAGGCCGCCTGTGCCGCCTTCATTTGCGAGAGTTCCTGCGCGGCGCTGTCGGCCTGCTTGCGCTGCGTCAGTTGCTCGGCCTCGCGTTTGAGTTGTTCCTGGAAGGGATCGACGCGCGGCCGGGGTGGTTCCACCTTCGGCGGCGGCTTGGGCTTCTCTTTGTCTTTGATGGCGATGTCGGGCTTGGGTGGGGGTGGTGCGGGTTCCGGCTTCGGCGCTGGGGGCGGCGCAACAGTCGGCGCTGGCGGTGCGGCGGCGGGCTCCGGCGTGGCACGCACCAGTTCCACTTCGACCACGTCTGTCGCTTTGGTCTGCCAGCGCACGCCGTAGAAGAGGAATCCGGCGAGCAGCAGATGCACTGCGATCGCCAATGCGATGGAAATGCGTTTGCCGGGCTTGCTTACGCTCGGCAGGATCGGCGAATCGGAACTCACTTGCCTGGCGCGACCGGCTGCACCAGAAGGCCGATCTTCGCCACCTGTTGGCGCTGCAATTCGTCCATCACGCCCAGCACCACTTCATATTTCACGTTGCGGTCGCCGGCAATCAGCACGGCCTGCTGCGGATTGGCCGCCTGCGCTTCCTTGAGCTTGTTGGCCAGATCCGCACGCGTCACGACGTGCTCCGCGCCGCCCTTGGAGCGGTCACGCAGCGCCAGCGAGGCATCGGACTTGATGATGACTTCGAGCGGCGCCACCGGCGGCAGGCTGCTCTTTCCCACGCTGGGCAGATCAACGCTGCCGGGCTGGATCATCGGCGCGGTGACCATGAAGATGACGAGCAGGACCAGCATCACGTCGATGTAGGGCACGACGTTAATTTCGTTCATGAGGCGACGCTTACGCATCTGCGGAGTCCTTGCGTCCCAGATAACGGGTTTTCAGCCGCTCGTAGAGCGACAGCGGATCATAGGTGGCATTCTTGTCGAAGAAGTTGCGCCGCCAGATTTCGTTCCAGAAATGCACGGCGTGAGTTTCACCGCTGACCATCTGCGGGCCCTGAAGCAGGGAGGTGAAGTTCCAGTGGTCGATCGGACAAAACACATCCGGCGTCAGCAGTTCAGCGGCAAGCTGCTTTTCGTTGATCAGGGTGGTCAGCAGGGCCGGTCCGGCGCTGCCCCAGGGCACCTTGTCGCCGTCGACTGCTGAAGCACGTTCGAAGCACTCGAGCAACAGGGAGTCGTGCGCCGGCGCCTGCATTGCGCACGTGGCGACGCGTACCGGCAGATTGCCCTGGCCGCCCGGCTGGGGGGTTCGCTCGGTGGCGAAAAAGCGCGGCCGTTCGGCGGCAAATGCGAGCGGCCGCAGGCAGACGATATCGGTGTCGCACCAGAGACCACCCCGGTCGTGCAATAGTCGGTATCGAAACAGATTGGAAAAGAAGGCCCAGCTGCCAGTGCCGACGCCGCTTTGAAGGACGCGCCGTTGCGGCCCGTCGGGCAGCACGTCGTTGCCATTCATCACCTGCGCCCCTTCCGGCACGTTGGGCGTGTCGCCGTAGGTGTAGAGGTGCACGGCATGGCCATTGGCAAGGAAGGAGGTGATCGACAGGCGTTCGAGGGTCGACAAGGGGCCTTCGACCCAGAGCATCTGCACCGGCGGCAACACTGTGGCGCCCGGACTCATCGAGCCTGCCTTTGCAGTATGTTGGAGAACTCCTCCATGAAACTCTCAAAGCGTACCGCGACACGATCCACGTCGTGGGCGAAGCGGTTGTAGGCAATCACCGCCGGGATCGCGGCGAAGAGGCCGATGGCGGTGGCCACCAGCGCCTCGGCAATCCCCGGCGCGACCGCCGAAAGCGTCGCCGTGGCCATGTTGGCCAGTCCGCGGAAGGCGTGCATGATGCCCCACACGGTGCCGAACAGGCCGACATAGGGCGAGACGGAACCAACGGAAGCGAGGAAGGCCAGATGCGCCTCGAGGTCGTCGATCTCACGCTGATAGGTGGCACGCATTGCGCGCCGCGCGCCGTCGACCACGGCCGTGGGATCAATACTGGTTTGCCCGCGCAACTTGGTGAATTCCCGGTAGCCGGCTTCGAAGATGCGCTCCAGCGCGCCGGTCTGGTGCCGGTTGTTGACGGCACTCTGGTACAGGGCGTTGAGATCGCCGCCGCTCCAGAAGTCGCGCTCGAATTTGTCCGTCTTGGTTCGCGCGTCGCGAATCGCAAAGGCCTTGCGGAAGATCCAGTACCAGGAAGTCAGCGACACGATGGTCAGCAGCAGCATGACCAGCTTGACTACCAGGCTGGCATGGATGATGAGCTCGATGATGGAAAGGTCTTGGGTAACGTTCATTGCGCGGGTCCCGGCAGGGCTGAAAGCTGTTGGTGGAGGGAACGCGGCATTGCGATCGGCTTGCCAAGGGCAGGGTCGATGCAGGCAACGCGTATTTTCGCATCAAGCAGCACTTCCTTGGCGCGCAGGACGCGCTGGGCGAAGGTTACTTGGGCGCGACCCAGCGATTCGATCGTGGTTTCAACTGTGAGCAGATCGTCCAGCTTTGCCGGCTTGAGGAATTCGACATTCGCCGAGCGCACCGCGAAGGCGATGCCTTCTTTCATCAGCGCATTCTGATCGTGCCCCAATGCCCGCAACAACTCCGTGCGGCCGCGTTCGATGAAACGCAAATAATTTGCGTAGTAGACGATGCCGGCGGCGTCGGTGTCTTCGTAGTAGACGCGCAACTGAACGGTGAAGGGCGTCGCCGTCATTCGTTCCAGAGACTCTGATTGGGTTCCTGCGGAGAGCGGAGCCCGAAATGTTGCCAGATGCTTGCCGTCGCGACCCGTCCGCGCGGGGTGCGCTGCAGGTAGCCCTGCTGGATCGCGAGGTTGTCTACGCCGACCGGTCCGCCGGAAAATTTTTCGAGTATCGCGCCCAACAGTTTGCGGTCCATGACATCGAGCCCGAGGTGATCGACGTCGAGCATGGTTAGCGCTGCATCGGCCACCTCGCGGGTAATGCGGCCATCGGCCTTGACGTCGGCAAAATCGCGTACGCGACGCAGCAGGCGGTTGGACACGCGCGGTGTGCCGCGACTGCGGCGGGCGATCTCGACCGCGCCGTCTTCGACGATGTCGCAGTTGAGCAGGTGCGCCGAGCGCCGCACGATCAGGGCGAGTTCTTCCGGCGAGTAGAACTCCAGCCGGGCGACGATGCCGAACCGGTCGCGCAGAGGGTTGGTCAGCATGCCGGCGCGGGTGGTGGCGCCGATCAGGGTGAAGGGCGGCAGGTCGAGCTTGACCGAGCGCGCCGAGGGGCCTTCGCCGATCATGATGTCGATCTGGAAATCTTCCAGCGCAGGGTAGAGGATTTCCTCCACCACCGGTGAGAGACGATGGATTTCGTCGATGAACAGCACGTCGTTGGGCTCGAGGTTGGTCAGCATCGCGGCCAGGTCGCCGGCGCGCTCCAGCACCGGTCCGGAGGTCTGCCGCAGATTGACGCCCATTTCGCGGGCGATGATGTTCGCCAGGGTGGTCTTGCCCAGCCCCGGCGGACCGAACAGCAGGACGTGGTCCATCGATTCGGCGCGCCGCTTGGCGGCCTCGATGAAAATTTCGAGTTGCCCGCGAATTTTCTGCTGGCCGACGTAATCTGCCAGCCGCTTGGGCCGCAGGGCGCGCTCGAGCGCGTCCTCCTGCGTCGATTCCTTGCCGGCGGAGATCAGCCGCTCGGGTGATGGCTCGGCGAATTTGTCGGTTTGGATGCTCATGGCGCCAGTTTAGCCGACGCAGTTGCCAGCTTGGTTCACGACGACTTGGAAAGCAGCTTCAACGCCGCGCGAATGCCGTCGGAAACGGAAACATCGGGAGCCAGCCCCTTCATTGCGGTCAGCGCCTCCCGCTCGTTGTAGCCGAGTGCCAGCAGGGCATTCATGATGTCGGAAACGGCATCGCCCGCCGTGTCGCCAGCGCCGACTTTTGCGCCTCCGCTGGCCAGCGTTTTCGGCAGCCGGTCACGCAATTCCAGCAGCAGGCGTTCCGCGGTTTTCTTGCCGATGCCGGGAACCTTGGTCAGCCGTCCGGCTTCCTGCAGGGTGACCGCCTGCGCCAGCTCCGTCACCGACATGCCGGAAAGCACCGCGAGCGCCGTGCGGGCACCGATGCCGGAGATCTTCAGCAACTGGCGGAAGGCGGCGCGTTCGTCCTGCGACGCGAAGCCGTACAGGTAGTGGCCGTCCTCGCGCACGATCAGGTGCGTGTGCAGAGACACATTCTCGCCCGTGGCCGGCAGGTTGTAGAAGGTGCTCATCGGCACATCGACTTCATAGCCGAGGCCCTGTACGTCCACCGTGATGGAGGGCGGATTCTTTTCGATGAGAGTTCCGGCAATGCGACCGATCATGGGATTGCTCCGTCATTGGCACGAATGGTTGTGGCGTCGGCCAACTCCTCGATGCGGGCGACGATATGTGTCATGACCGCATTCTGGTCGAAATTGACGTACTTGGCGGCAAAGGCGCCGGCATTGGTGCGGAAGCCCGGGTCGGTCATTACCTGCCGCAGCATCGCCGCCAGGTTGTGCGGAGATTGTTCGGGATTCTGTATCAGGCCGGCGCCCATTTCCTCGACCCGCTTGGCGAAGAGAAACTGTTCGAGGTGCCCCGGGATCATCATTACCGGTTTGCCTGCCATCAGGAAGGCCACGGTGGCCGCCGGGCTGGCGTAGGTGAGGCCGGCATCGGCCTGGCGCGCGACCTTGTTCAGATCCACCGGCACCGACGAGAAGGCGACGTGCGGTGCTGCATAGCGCTGCATCAGCTCGGTCGATAGCCCGGGCGCGTAAATCAAAACGCTGCCGGCAAGTCCGTGCAGTGCCTGCAGCGCGGCTTCGAGGTGGGGTGTCTCCGGGCGCAGGTAAGAAAACACGCGCGGGCCGGGGACGGTGGGCCAGGTGCTGTCCGCGGCCACGGCGGCGGGCAGCATGCCCCAGTAGCGCGCCGGCCCCCGCGTCGGATAGTGGTCCAATTCTGGAAAGCTGAGCAGGCTGTCTTCAGCGACCTGAAAGAGCTGGGCAAGGTAGTCCAACGGCGGCCGGCCATAGCCATGGAGTACCGCATTGATGCTCTGGAGCGCCAGCCGGTCCATGGCGAGCAGGTTGTCGGCGGGCACGGGCGACCACGGCCTCATGTTAGGCGTCGGATGTACTTGAGGCGGCGCAAAAAATCCGCTGCCGAAAAGCATCACCGGGATATCCAGCGTGCGTGCGGCAAGGATCGCCGTTGGCGCGTGATCGGCGAGGACCGCTTTCGCCTCGGTAAGCCGCAGCAATTCACGCCAGGCCACGACCAGCCCGAGCAGATCGCTGCTGCCGCTGTAGCCGAAGCGCAGCAGTATGTCGGCATAACTCAGGGGCGGTCCCTCGCGCCGCTGCTCCGGCATGGTCGGCGCTTGCAGCCAGTCGAAGCCTGCCTTGGGCAAGAGCCGGGCGGCTTGATGCGGATGGGTTACCGCCCAGTTCACGGTGGTGCCTCGTTCGCGCAGTTCCCTGGCGATCGGCAGGAAG
>JAPLRA010000291.1:1587-2948 GCA_026399445.1 Sulfuritalea sp. | reverse complement strand
GATATCGAAGTAGGGAACGAGCCCGCCCTGCTCGCCCGACTGCGCGGTGATCGGCATGTCGGCCCCACTCCGGACACTGCCTACCACTTCGTCACGAATGTGTCGCCGACATCGGGATCGCCACAACCTATCGTGATCGGGACCGGCCCCTGCGGCCTGTTTGCCGGCCTGATTCTGGCGCAGATGGGCTTCCGGCCGATCATTCTGGAGCGCGGCAAGTCGGTACGCGAGCGCACCAAAGATACGTTTGGCCTGTGGCGCCAGGGCCAGCTCAATCCGGAATCCAATGTCCAGTTCGGTGAAGGCGGCGCCGGCACGTTTTCCGATGGCAAGCTCTACAGCCAGATCAAGGATCCCGCCTACCGCGGGCGCAAGGTGCTGACGGAATTCGTCAAGGCCGGCGCGCCAGCCGAGATTCTGTATGTGAGCAAACCCCATATCGGCACCTTCAAGCTGGTGACCATGGTCGAGAACATGCGTGCCGAGATCGAGTCGCTGGGCGGCGAAATCCGCTTTCAAAGCCGCGTCGAAGAGATCGATATCGATCGAGGTCAGGTGCGCGGGGTCAAGCTCGCCAGCGGCGAGTTCATCGCCGCCAGCCACGTCGTGCTGGCCGTCGGCCACAGCGCGCGTGATACCTTTGAAATGCTCCATGCACGCGGCGTGCATATCGAAGCCAAGCCGTTTTCCATCGGCGTGCGCATCGAACATCCGCAGTCGCTGATTGATCGTGCCCGCTTCGGCCGGAACGCCGGCAACCCGCTGCTGGGGGCGGCCGATTACAAGCTGGTGCACCACTGCGGGAACGGCCGTTCGGCCTACAGCTTCTGCATGTGTCCGGGCGGCACCGTGGTGGCCGCCACCTCCGAGCCGGGCCGCGTCGTCACCAACGGCATGAGCCAGTATTCGCGCAACGAACGCAACGCCAACAGCGCGCTGGTGGTCGGCGTCACGCCGGCGGATTACCCGGGCAGTGACAGCAATCCGCTGGCCGCGCCTTTGGCTGGAATTGCCTTCCAGCGCCACTGGGAAGGCCTCGCCTTCGAGGCCGGCGGCGGCAACTACAGCGCACCGGCGCAGCGGGTCGGCGACTTCCTCGCCGGGCGGCCTTCAACGCAGCTCGGATCGGTAGTGCCGTCCTATACGCCCGGCGTGCATCCGACCGATCTGGCGCGCTGCCTGCCCGACTATGTGGTCGCCGCGCTGCGCGAGTCGCTGCCGGCCTTCGGCCGCGAGATCGCCGGTTTCGCGATGGATGATGCGCTGCTGACCGGGGTCGAAACCCGCACCTCATCGCCAATCCGCATCACGCGCGATGCAAATTTCCAGAGCATCAACACGCGCGGCCTGTTTCCCGCCGG
>JAPLRA010000291.1:0-1512 GCA_026399445.1 Sulfuritalea sp. | reverse complement strand
CGGTCGACGGCATCAAGGTCGCCGAAGCCGTGGCCTTGAGCATTACGCGCAAGAACTCATAGCCACTCCATCTCCCAGCGCACGCAGGGATCGAGCGCGGCCACCGCGCGGGCGGCAAAGGCACGCACGGCTTCGCGATCGCCCGCATCGCGACCGGTGAGCCAACCGGCCAGCGGCCCTTGCGGGTGGAAGTTCCATTCGGTCGGGGCAACGATGAAGTAATCGGCAATGCGCTCGCCGTCGAGCACGATCTCATGCATCAACAGCCCGCGCGCGGTTTCGACCACGGCCCGGCCGCGTCCCGCCACCCCGCTCGCCGCACTCGCCGTACCGGCAGCGCCGACTTTCTCCCGGCCCACCGTCCAGTCGCGCAGTTCTTCAAGCCGTGCCAGCCAGCGCGCGGCGAACGCCGGGGCTGTCGCTCCGCTGTGGCCCTGTCGCCGGGCGATGGCGCCCGTTTCGGCTGCTGCCCCCTGCCAGTGCGGGTGTCGGCAAAATCCGGCGTTGAGGCTTGGCCATGCGCGAAGCGAAGATTTCGCGTCGAGCGGTGGCAGCAGGTGCACCTGCTGCTCGGCCACATCTTCGATCGCATGAAGCGCCTGGCACAAGGCCTCCACGCGTGGACCCGCGAGCATCGCCGCGAGCTGGTCGCGCTGCCCTTCGGCGATCCAGCCGGCGGCGGCGACAAATTCCTCGCGCAGCGGAGCGTCGCCCAGTAGCGGCGGCAGATCCAGCAACCAGCGCCAAAGATGCTCGCGCAGAGCTTCCGTTTGAATCGCCGCATCAATCCTTGCGCCGCATTTCTCACCACGCGCGGCCGCCAGCGCCAGTGCGGCGGCCCGTCCCTGCGCCTTTCCGCACAAGGCAAACAGCAACGGCACCAGTCGCACCGCATCGTCGGCCGGCCGACCCCGCAGGACCTGCGCCACCGCCGGGCGTTCGCTGACAACGCTGACAGCGCTCACCCGTCCATCGGCGCTGGCCAGCCGCAGCCTGACGCAGCCGGGATCGATGCCCACCGTCATTCATTTGCCAGCGGCAGGCTCAGGCAGAACAGCGCGCCGCCTTTCGGATGGTTGCTCACTGCCAGCTTGCCGCCATGGCGCTCGACGATGCCGTAACTGATCGCCAGGCCCAGTCCGGTGCCACGTCCCACCGGTTTGGTGGTGAAAAACGGATCGAACAGCTTGTCGAGATTTTCGGCCGGGATGCCGGGACCGCTATCGCGAAACTCGATGACGGCTTCGCCCTCGTCGGCCCGGCTCGAGATGTCGAGCCGCCGCTCCCGTGCATTCTCGGTGGCGTCTGCGGCGTTCTGCACCAGGTTCATGATGACCTGCTGTACTTGCCCGGGCGAACCCATAACCATGAGCACTGTCGGCAAGTTCACGCTCACCTCGAACTGATCGGCGGTGGCCTTGCATACCCACTGCACGGCGCGCTCGATAACTTCAACGAGGTCAAGGGCGCGGCGCCCGTCGCGATCTGTCGCCGAAAAACGCTTGAGAGCAT
>JAPLRA010000413.1:4934-6921 GCA_026399445.1 Sulfuritalea sp. | reverse complement strand
ACGAATTCGACTGTATTCACATGCAGTATCGGGCTGCGTCGCTTGAGGCTCCTGGCGGCGAGAAATCCTGCCACCCTGATCCCGTCTCCCACCTTGGCTGCCAGCAATGCTTGCGCTGGCCGGCCCATTGCTACACAGGCCATCTCGCATTCCACTTTGCGCTCAACGTCCGCTTCGACCTGGGTCGAGACATGCGCGAGGAGAAATTCGAGAACCGGTATCCCGGCGGGGGTGCGGCGCAATGCGCCGCGCTCAAGCAAACGACCCGACAACTGCGTCAGGTTGCTCGGCTTATCCTCAGGCAGCAACGGCAGCAGGCGGAGCCTCCGCCCTGGCATCGCCCTGGGTCAGCGATCGCGACTTCTCTTCCTTCATCATCGGCGAAGGCATCGTCACAGCCTTGCGCGTTTTCACCGTCAGGTGGCGCAACACGGCATCGTTGAACTTGAACGCGTGCTCGAGTTCTTCCAGGGTTTCACCATCGCACTCGATGTTCATCAGCACGTAGTGAGCCTTGTGTACCTTCTGGATCGGATAAGCCATCTGCCGACGGCCCCAGTCTTCGAGGCGATGGATGGCACCGTTGCGGGCGGTGACGAGCGTCTTGTAACGCTCGATCATCGCCGGAACCTGTTCCGACTGGTCCGGGTGGACGATAAATACGACTTCATAATGGCGCATGCAATCTCCTTTTGGGTTAAGTGTCAGCCCCCCCGCATGCGTAACGGGTGGAGCAAGGGAAGCCGGCTATTCTACCAAGCCACTGACCTTGTGGCAAGGCCCGGAAGGGGGCAAAATGCAGCCAGAGCGGGCCGATCAAAGCCGCGTGGTTCATGCCAAGATAGTGCTATGGTGAATTTTCAATCATGATCGAACAGCCGCTCCCCGATCTGGACGCGTGGGTCGCCTATTTTCGCGGGGCCAATCTTCCCGTGCTGCGCCATACGGTGCAAGAACTCGAGCGGATGCGGGCCAACGCCGAGAACGTCAACGGTCGCGTGCTTTCCGGAACGATCCTGCGTGATCCGATGATGACCTTGCGCGTACTGGCCTACATCCAGGCCAACCGCGGCACGCGCCAGACCACCGACATCACCACCATCGAACGCGCGATCATGATGATCGGCATTGAGCCTTTCTTTCGAAATTTCCAGGACTTGCCGCAGATTGAAGAGCAGCTCAGGCCCCATCCGCAAGCCCTGCTCGGAATGCTCAAGGTCATCCATCGCGCGCGCCGCGCAGCGCAGTGGGCGCGCGACTGGGCCATAGTCCGCCACGATCTCGATGTCGACGAGATCACGCTGGCGGCGCTGCTGCACGACATGGCGGAACTGCTGATGTGGTGTTTTGCGCCAAAAATAGCGATCAAGGTCCGCGACACCCAGATCGCCAACCCCAATACGCGGTCTGCCGACATTCAGGTGGGGACCTACGGTATTGCGCTCTATCAGCTCAAGATGGCGCTGGCGGAGACATGGCGCCTGCCGCAGCTTCTGACCCAACTGATGGACAACAAGAACGCTGAAAACCCTCGCGTGCGCAATGTCAAGCTGGCCGTTGATCTGGCCCGCCACTCGGCCACCAGTTGGAGCGACCCAGCCTTGCCGGACGATTTCAGGGGCATCCGCGAGTTGCTGCGCATCAACCAGCAAACCCTGGTCCGGCGTCTGGGCCTCGATGAAGCCACCTCCACCATGCTCTTGGCCATGGAAGAGCCACCCGAGCAAACCGAACCCGCTAGCCGCAGTAGCGAAGCCCCATCAGGTTGAGCAGCAGTTCCGGTTGCCTGTAGGCGCCAAAAGCCAAAGCGGTGATCAGCGCCACGGCGAAAAGGCCGATGGCCCACAAAAAAAGACGCGACCGGTCCGCACGAGACGCCAAATCGGGCCGGCTTTCGCCATGCGCAAGATCATCGTGAGTTTCCATTCGCACATACTCGGTGGGCTTGTGCGCCAAGTCAAGTCGCCTGCCAAATCCCGCGAAGCCG
>JAPLRA010000413.1:0-4833 GCA_026399445.1 Sulfuritalea sp. | reverse complement strand
AGTGGCGCCGACACGGCAACCCAGACGTTCAAGCAAGCCGACCCGAGCGTCCGGCCGCAAGGCGAGTCTGTGTCCGTGACCCTCTCCTCGGTCGACAAGGTCAAGATAGCGCCGCCAACAGTCGGCACGCCGTCCATCTTTGCAGCGAGTCCCAATACGCCGATCAACGCCAATCGCGATGTACCGCGCGCTACGGCTTCCCCCCTTGAGCAGAGAACGGATCAAAGCTCCCCGCGCCAACTTGGTGGGGGCAGCAATGGCGGCAGTTCGATTGGCTCTCTCGGCAGCTCCAGCAACCCCATTGAGAACCGCCAGACGGAGGAACAGACTCAGGTGGCAACGCAGCAGGCGGAGAAGCCCAACAACAACAGAGCAAATACCGCCATCGCCGCCTACCAGCGAGTCTTTTCGCTCTAGAAGCCTTCAGTTTCGCGCAGAAAACGCCACTGGCCCAAGGGCAGGTCACCCAGGCGCACACGACCGATACGCACCCGTTTTAAACCCGTCACCCGCAGGCCCACCAGTTCGCACATGCGGCGAATCTGCCGCTTGCGACCTTCTGTCAGAACGAAGCGCAGCTGCTCGGGATTCGCCCAAGCCACCTGCGCAGGACGCAGTTGCTTGCCATCGAGTTCAAGGCCGTGATTGAGCAGCGCCAGACTACGCGCGTCGAGAGCACCCTCGACACGCACCAGGTATTCCTTCTCCACCTTGGAATCATCGCCAATCAGCTGGCGCGCCACGCGGCCGTCCTGCGTCAGCACCAGCAAGCCGGTGGAATCGATGTCGAGCCGGCCGGCCGGCGCCAGTCCTTTCAAGTGTGAGAGCTGAAAACGCTGATGATCCCCCTCCATCTGGGTTTTGGGCGAGATCAAACTAACCGCCGGCTTGTGACCGTCTTCTGCCTGTGCGGAAACGTAGCCCATTGGCTTGTGCAACAGAATGGTCGCCTGCCGCGCCTGCGTTGCGCGCGCTTCAGGAGCCAGGGTAATCACCGCGTCGGCCGCGGCCCGGGTACCCAGTTGGGTGACCCGCTGGCCATCGACAAACACCAGCCCGCGCTCGATGAAGGCATCCGCCTCGCGGCGTGAGCACAAGCCCCGCTCAGCCAGGAGTTTGGAAACCCGAATACCCTGCGTATCATTCATGGTCGCGCATTCTATCCTGACCTTAGAGCCTATTTCAGTAGGAATCATGCCCCGCGTTGAGCCCAGGATCGGATGGATGCAAGGCGCAGTGTGCGGCCAATGGTTGTTCCATTGGCAAGCGCTGCAACGCCGCAGACGCCGATCCTGGTCTCAACCCGAAGGGCCGGCTGGCGTTGGGCGCGCTGCCACGTGGGCGCGCTGCCACGTTGTCGGTCGCTTGCATGGATGTACCATGCTGCACTCCCTCCGCCTCGCATCGCATCCCAACGCCCGAAGGCGCGGGGTACGATTCCTACTGAAATAGGCTCTTATGCTCAGCTATCGCCACGCCTTTCACGCCGGCAACCACGCCGATGTCCTCAAGCACCTCGTGCTGATGCTTTGCATCGAGCACATGAACAGCAAGGACAAGCCCTACACCCTGGTCGATACCCACGCCGGCGCCGGTTTCTATGCGCTGGATGCGGAGCACGCCAAACGCACCGGCGAGTATGTGCAAGGTATCGGTCGCCTGTGGGAACGAAATGATCTGCCGCCGCAGCTTGCCACCTATGTGGCTCTGGTACGTGCGCTGAACGGCAGCGCCACACTGCGTCGCTATCCCGGCTCGCCCCGTATCGCCTCCAACCTGATGCGGGACACTGCCCAGGTGCGCGACACGCTACGCCTGTGCGAGTTGCACTCGACCGACTTCGCGCTGCTGCGACGCCAGTTCAAGGATGCCGGCCGTCGCGTCAGCGTCGAGCAGGCGGATGGCTTCGAGGTACTGAAGGCCGCACTGCCGCCACCGTCACGCCGGGGACTGGTGCTGATCGACCCGTCCTACGAGATCAAGAGCGACTACATGAAAGTCGCCGCAGCCATCAAGGATGCGCTGAAACGCTTTGCCACCGGCACCTACCTCGTCTGGCACCCGATGCTGCCCACCATCGAAGCCAACCAGTTGCCCGACAAGCTCAAAAAGGCCGGTGCCAGCCATTGGCTGCACGCGACGCTCAGCGTGCGCGCACCGGCAACCAAAGGTCACGGCATGCACGGCAGCGGCATGTTCGTAGTCAATCCGCCCTGGCAATTGGCTACAGCGCTTGAACAATGTCTGCCTTTCCTTGCCTCCGCGCTGGCGTTGGACGAAGGAGCGGGCTGGAGCGTCGACCAGCTCGAGCAAGCCGCAAAGAAGGACTGAGCCGAGCCCCTCAGCTCTTCAATTCCACTCGCGCGCGGAAATACTCCAGCGCCTCGGGATTGGCCAGCGCCTCGAGATTCTTTACGGCGGCGTCGTGCACCACATTGCGCACCGCCAGCTCGACGATCTTGCCGCTCTTGGTGCGCGGAATGTCCGCCACCTGAAGGATCTTCGCCGGCACATGGCGCGGCGTGGTGTTGTCCTTGATCACCGCCTTGATGCGTTTTTCCAGTACGTCATCCAGCGCAAGCCCATCGCGCAGCTTGACGAACAACACCACGCGCACATCGCCGCTGTTACCGGGCGGCCAGTCCTGACCGACCACTATCGATTCGACCACCTCGTGGAGCTTCTCGACCTGGCGATAGATTTCCGCGGTGCCGATACGCACGCCGCCGGGGTTGAGGGTCGCATCAGAGCGGCCGTAGATGATGAAGCCGCTATGCGGACACCAGATATTGTCGAAACGTTCGAAGTAGGCCGTCCGGTACTTGGCGCCGTCGGCATCTTTCCAGAAGCCGATCGGCATCACCGGGAAGCTGCGAGTGCACACCAGCTCGCCCTTCTCGCCACGCACCGGCCGACCCTCGTCATTGAAAACCTCGACCGACATGCCCAGGCCGGCGCACTGGATTTCGCCGCGATGCACAGGCCCATTGGGATTGCCGATGACGAAGCAGGAAATAATGTCAGTGCCGCCGGAAACCGAGGCGAGCAGGATATCCTGCTTGATGTTGGCGTAGACGTAGTCGAAGCCCTCTGCCACCAGAGGGCTGCCGGTGGAGAATACGGCGCGTACATGTTCGAGCTTGTGCGTCTGCCTCGGCTTGAGTTCGATCTTGGCGATGGCGTCGATGAACTTGGCCGATGTGCCGAAATGCGTCATGCGTTCCGCATCGGCATAGTCGAAAAGTACGCTGCCGCGTCCGACGAAAGGCGATCCGTCGTAGAGCAGCAGCGTCGCTCCGGATGCCAGGGCCGAGACCAGCCAGTTCCACATCATCCAGCCGCAGGTGGTGAAGTAGAACAAGCGGTCATCAGGGTGCACATCGCTCTGCAACTGGTGTTCCTTGATGTGCTGCAGCAGCACGCCGCCCGCGCAATGCACGATGCATTTTGGCACGCCGGTGGTGCCCGAGGAATACATGATGTAGAGCGGATGATTGAAGGGAAGCCGTTCGAAGCGGATTTCCCGCTCGTCGACGAAGGGAGCCAGGAAATCGGTGAGCGACACGCCATGCTTCACGGCCGCGATATCCCCGCCTCCACCCGCCGCATTTCCCGCATACGACACCACGACGACGCGTTCAAGCGACGGCATGCGTGCCGCGATCTCGGCGACCTTGCCCAGACAATCGATGGTCTTGCCGTTGTACAGGTAGCCGTCGCAGGCAAACAGCAGCAGCTTCGGCTCGATCTGGCCGAAACGATCGACCACGCCTTGCACGCCGAAGTCGGGCGAAGCGGAGGAGAAAATGGCGCCGATCGAGGCCGTGGCCAGCATCGCCACCACGGCAGCCGGCTGGTTGGGCAGGTAGGCGGCAACGCGGTCGCCCTTGACCACGCCCATGGCGCGCAGCGCGGCCGCGGTCTGCGCCACGGCACGATACAGCTCGGCGTGGCTGGCGCGGCCCTTGACCTTGTCCTCGCCCCAGAACACCAGCGCGTCGCCATCATCACGCCGACGCAGCAGGTTCTCCGCGAAATTCAGTTGCGCTTCCGGAAACCATTGTGCGCCAGGCATCTTCTCGCGGTCGATGACGACAGTCCTGCCCATTTCGCCGCGCACTTCGCCAAACTCCCAGACCGACGCCCAGAACTCCTCCGGATGTTCGATCGACCATGCGTGCAGTGTCAAAAAGTCGGCGCTGGCGAGACGGCGGTTCCAGCGTTTTCCGGCCGCCTTGGCGAATGCCGTGAGGCGCGTGCCGGCGATGCGCCGGGCGGAGGGCTGCCAGATCGGCGCGGTGGTTGTGTTCATCGTGGTCCTCTTGATTGAATTACAGGCAACTGGCACGCATCGCCGCGGGCAGCGGAATCGATTTCCCCGTCGATGGATTGATCCACACCAGCTTGGCGGCACCCTCGGCAAACAGGCGATCGTCGCCGACCAGTCGCATTTCGTAGTAGGTCGGCACGCTGCTGCGCCCCGGCGTCCCGCAAAACATGAGGCACTCGATAGTGCCCGGATAGGTGAATGGAATCTGGAAGGTGCAACTGGCGTTGACGATCACCGGGCCCTCGGTCTGCGTCCACGAGGTGCCGAAGCCGAAAGTCTCCAGCCACTCGATGCGCGTCTGTTCCATGTAGCGGAAATAGACCGTGTTGTTCACGTGACCCATGGCGTCCTGATCGCCCCAGCGGATGGGCATCTGATTGCTGTACACAAGCTTGCGGTGGTGTTCCATCGAGAGGATTTCAGGCAGGTTGGAAGGCAGTTCAAGATTATAATCTGCACCAGTAGTGTCCCAACGTTCTCACGCTGGGGTCGTATAACAAGTT
>JAPLRA010000395.1 GCA_026399445.1 Sulfuritalea sp. | reverse complement strand
TGGCCCCGGCCGCCGAAGAGGACCTGTTCGGCGCGTTGCAGGGAAAGGACGTACCGACGGTGCGCGGACTGGTTGCGGGCCTTGCCGATCCGATTCGATCGGCGTTACTGGCCTTGCCCGAACTCTATGGCGACCGGCGGGTACTGGACCGCGCGGCGAAAGTTCTGCCGGCGCTGCCTGAAATCGATGCGGCGCTGTCCGATCTGCGACGCCTTGCCGATGCACTCGCCGACTTGCCTCTGAGTTTCGATCTGGCCGACCTGCGCGGCTATCACTATCACAGCGGTGTTGCCTTTGCCGCGTATTGCGCGGGTAGCCCCGGTGCTGTGGCACTGGGCGGCCGTTACGACGATTTCGGCCGGGCCTATGGGCGTGCGCGCTCTGCCACCGGCTTTTCCATGGACTTGCGCGAACTGGTACGGCTGTCGCCAGGCGGCGCAGCGCGCGGTGCGATTGCGGCTCCGTGGCCAGAAGACGATGCCTTGCACGCCGAGGCGGTGCGCCTGCGTGCGCAGGGCGAGCGCGTGGTGCTGGCCCTTCCGGGCCATGAAGGCACGTGGCGCGAAACTGGCTGCGACCGGATGCTGGTGCGCAGCGGCAACAACTGGATTATCGAATCCCTCAAGGAAAACTGAAATGGCAAAGAACGTAGTGGTTATCGGCACCCAGTGGGGCGACGAGGGCAAAGGCAAGATTGTCGACTGGCTGACCGATCACTCGCAGGGAGCGGTGCGTCTTCAGCGCGGCCACAACGCCGCCCACACGCTGGTCATCGGTGGCAAGAACACGGTGCTGCACCTGGTGCCTTCGGGCATCCTGCGCGATGGCGTCACCTGCTACATCGGCAACGGTGTCGTTCTGTCGCCGGAAGCATTGATCAAGGAACTCGATGAGCTTCAGGCCGCCGGCATCGATGCCGAAGCGCGGCTGAAGATTTCCGAGGCTTGTCCGCTGATCCTGTCCTACCATCAGGCGATGGACGTGGCCCGCGAAGTCGCGCGTGGCAGCAACAAGATCGGTACCACCGGGCGTGGCATCGGTCCTGCCTACGAGGACAAGGTGGCGCGTCGTGGCCTGCGTCTGCAGGACTTGACCAAGCCCAAGCGTTTTGCCGAGCGGCTGGGAGAGATTCTCGAGTACTACAACTTCGTGCTGAAGAATTACCACGGCGCACAGACCGTGGATTTCCAGCAGGTCTACGACGGCGCCATGGCCATCGCGCCGCGCCTGACCCGAATGATCGCCGATGTGCCGCGCGCACTCTATGACGCACACAAGAGCGGCGCCAATCTGTTGTTCGAGGGGGCTCAAGGCACCTTGCTCGACATCGATCACGGCACCTATCCCTTTGTCACCTCTTCCAACTGCGTCGCCGGTGCGGCGGCAGCAGGCGCGGGGGTTGGGCCGGGTATGCTGCACTACATCCTTGGCATCACCAAGGCCTACACCACACGGGTGGGCGGCGGCCCCTTCCCGACCGAGTTGTACGACGCACTGGACAAGCAGGACCCGGTAGGCAAGCACATGGCTACCAAGGGGCATGAGTTCGGCGCCACCACCGGACGCGCCCGGCGTTGCGGCTGGTTCGATGCGGCGGCGTTGAAGCGCGCGATCCAGATCAATGGCGTCTCGGGCTTGTGTATCACCAAGCTCGATGTGCTCGATGGCGTCGAGGAGCTCAAGATATGCACCGGTTATCGCATCAATGGCGGTATCTCCGACATCCTGCCCGTCGGCGCGGATGACCTTGCCTGCTGTGAACCCATCTACGAATCTCTTCCAGGCTGGAAGGGCAGTACCGTCGGCGTCAAGGCGCTGGAAGGCCTGCCAGCGGAGGCACGTGCCTATATCAAGCGCATGGAAGAGCTTTGCGATGTACCGGTGGACATGATTTCCACCGGTCCGGATCGCGAAGAAACCATCGTTCTGCGACATCCCTTCGAGTAAGGCGCGGCGCGTATCCCGGGATACCGTTCTCGCCCGGAGGGACGAAGACACAAAAGAAAAGGCCGTCAGGAGAAATCCTGGCGGCCCTCGCTCTTTTCCATTTCACGTAACATGCTTGGTGCCCAGGAAGGGACTCGAACCCCCACGCCTCGCAGCGCTAGTACCTGAAACTAGTGCGTCTACCAATTCCGCCACCTGGGCAGGCGCGAAACGAGGCGCGAATTCTAAAGGAAATAACCAGATTGTCAAACAAACCGCATAACAGTCACAAGCTTTCAAAAATTCGTCGCGCCGATCCGCAGTTCGAGCGCGAAAAAGCGCAGTACGAGCATCCCCTGCCGAGCCGCGAGTACATCCTGCAAACGCTGGCGGCGCAAGGCGCACCGCTCGAATTGGGGCGTTTGGTCGAATTGCTTGATGTGCATGCATCCGAGTTGGAATCCTTTCAGCGCAGGCTCGGCGCCATGGCGCGCGAAGCTCAACTGATGCAGAACCGGCGTGGCGACTGGCTGATTCCGGACAAGGCTGATCTGGTCCGCGGCCGCGTGGCCGGCCATCCCGACGGCTACGGTTTCCTGATCCCCGATGAAGAGGGCCCTGATCTGTTCCTTTCCGCCAAGGAAATGGACAAGGTATTGCATGGCGACAAGGCCATTGCCAGGGTCATCGGCGTCGACCGCAAGGGCCGTCCGGAAGGCAAGATTGTCGAAGTCACCGAACACGCCAACCGGTTCGTGGTCGGGCGCGTAATCGAAGAGCACGGAGTACGTTTCGTCGTCGCCGAGAACAAGCGCATCAGCCAGGACATCCTGTTGGCGCCTCCCGAGAAGGGAGCCAAGAAGGCTCTCAAGGCGCAGTCGGGGCAAGTGGTGATGATCGAACTCATTGAGCAGCCGAGCAAACACTCGCAGCCCATCGGGCGCTTGGTCGAAGTGCTCGGCAACTATGCCGACCCCGGCATGGAAATCGAGATTGCTCTGCGCAAGCACGAATTGCCCTATGAGTTCTCGACCGCAGCGTTGGCTGAAGCCAAGAAGCTGCCGGATTCCGTGCGCAAGTCGGATTGGAAGGGCCGCGAAGATGTGACCGGCCTGCCGCTGGTGACCATCGATAGCGAGACCGCCCGGGATTTCGATGACGCGGTGTTTTGCGAACGCAAGGGCAAGGGTTTTCGCCTCGTCGTGGCGATTGCCGATGTTTCGCATTACGTGACCGCGGGCGGAGCGCTGGACGCAGATGCCTATGGGCGCGGCAACTCTGTGTATTTTCCGCGGCGCGTGATCCCGATGCTGCCGGAAAAGATTTCCAACGGCTTGTGCTCGCTCAATCCGCAAGTGGAAAGACTGTGCATGGTGTGCGATATGGAGATAGCCGGCACGGGAGCGATCAGGCGCTACCGGTTCTATCCGGCGGTGATGTTCTCGCACGCGCGGCTGACCTATAC
>JAPLRA010000193.1 GCA_026399445.1 Sulfuritalea sp. | reverse complement strand
TGATTCCGCCCTCGGTACTGCTGATCGTGTATGGGGCGACTGCCGGCGTCTCGGTGGTAAAGCTTTACGCTGGCGCCTTCTTTCCCGGCATCATGCTGGCGACACTGTATGTCGGTTACATCATCGTCGTTGCCAAACTGAAGCCGCATCTGGCGCCGCCGCTGTCCGAGGAAGAGCGGGTCGTGGTGCTGCCGAAATATGCCGAGGATATCAGCCGGACTTTTGGCAGCAACGTCGTGCGTGGCCTGATCGCTGCGATCAAGGGCAATCTCAATCCCGATGTGCCTCGCCTCACGTTGGCGAAGCAACTGTTTATCGCCTTGCTGCCGGCGCTGATGTTTACCGCGGCAATGGGTTTGACCTATCGCATGGTCACCACGCCGCCGGAGGCGATTTCGGCTGACGTCGTCGAAATGGGTGCCGGGTTTGACAGCGGCGATGCCAAGTCCGAGAGCGGTGGTTTGGCGGAGCCGCCGCCCGAAGGCGGACTGAAGGAACCTCCGGCCGAAGGGCTCAAAGAGCCGCCTATGCCGGCGGTAGCAAAGGCGCCGGAACCCGTCGCTGCTCCAGTGGCGGCGGCAAAGCCAATGGCGGAAACGGCGCCAGCCGAACGCTTGCCCGCGCCGCTGGGTTACTGGATCACTTTTGGCATCGGGGTTGCTTCTCTGGCTGTGTTCTATGCCATCTTCACCTTCGCTCGGCTGGAAATCTTCAAGATGTTGCTGGGTTCGTTCTTCCCGCTGGCGATGCTGATTCTGGCGGTGCTGGGCACCATCGTCTTCGGACTGGCGACGCCGACCGAAGCGGCGGCGATGGGCTCGATGGGTGGGTTGCTGCTGGCAGCGGCCTACGGGCGCCTGAATATGGGCGTCGTAAAGGAATCGGTGTTCCTCACCGCCAAGACCAGCGCCATGGTGTGCTGGCTGTTCGTCGGTTCGTCGATCTTTTCGGCGGCATTCGCCCTGCTCGGCGGACAGGAGATCATCAATCAGTGGGTACTGTCGATGGACTTGACGCCGACGCAGTTCATGATCCTGGCCCAGATCATCATCTTCCTCTTGGGATGGCCGCTGGAGTGGACCGAGATCATCGTCATCTTCATGCCGATCTTCATCCCCCTGTTGCCGCACTTCAATATCGACCCGCTGTTTTTCGGCCTGCTGGTCGCGCTCAACCTGCAGACGGCCTTCCTCTCGCCGCCGGTGGCGATGGCGGCTTTCTACCTGAAGGGCGTGTCGCCGCCGCATGTGACGCTGAACCAGATTTTCCTCGGCATGATGCCGTTCATGGTCATCCAGGTGATAGCGCTGGTTCTGCTGTACGTCTTCCCGGGTATCGGCATGTGGCTGCCGGAAGTACTCTACAAGTGAGGCGGCAAGTGAAGGCCGCGGCGTGATTGAGTTCGGAACGCCGGCCTTCTGGCTGGCGCTGCTGCAGATCATCGGCGTCAATATCGTGCTGTCGGGCGATAACGCCGTGGTCATAGCGCTGGCGGCGCGCTCGTTGCCTCCGTTGCAGCAGAAGAAGGCGATCTTCTGGGGCAGCAGTGCGGCGGTGGTGATGCGCATCATCCTCACCATCGTCGCCGTAGAGTTGCTCAAGCTGCCGGTGCTCAAGCTGATCGGTGCCGGGCTGTTGCTGTGGATTGCCGTGCAACTGCTGCTGCCCGAGGAGGATGGCGAGGGCGAAGGCGAGTCCGTCTCCAACATGGCGGCGGCCATCCGCACCATCCTGATCGCCGATTTGGTGATGAGCCTGGACAACGTGATCGGCGTGGCGGCCGTGGCCAAGGGCAGCATGCCGCTGCTGATTATCGGCTTGGCCATCAGCATCCCGCTGGTGATTTTTGCCAGCACCTTCCTGCTCAAGCTCATGGAGCGTTATCCGGTCATCATCACGCTGGGGGCGGCCTTGCTTGGCTATGTGGCTGGGGACATGGCGGTGACCGATCCGCTGGTGGCGGTCTGGATCGAAGCCAATGCCGCCTGGCTGCATACCGCGTTGCCGGTAGCGGGGATAGTCATCGTGATCGGGCTCGGCAAACTGCTTGCGGCGCGTGCCGAAGACATCCTGATCGGGCTCGGCAAACTGCTCGCGGCGCGCGCCGAGGCCGAGGAGGACGAGCAGCCGCTGGTCGAAATCGAAGGCGATGCAGAAACACCCGGAGTGGGAGATGCAACCATGCACAAATTGCTCGTGCCCGTCGATGGCTCCGATGCCTCGCTGCGGGCGGTCGATCGCTTGCTTATCCTGCGTAGCTGGTACAAGGAGGCGCCGGAGATTCATCTGCTGAACGTCCAGCATGTCTTGCACAAGGACGTGTCGCAGTTTGTCTCCCCTGAGGACATCAAGAGCTATTACCACGACGAGGGACTCAAGGAACTTGCAGCGGCGCGCGAGAAGCTCGACAGCGCCAAAGTGTCCTATCGCCATCACGTCGTGATCGGCGAGCTGGCGGCCGAGACCATCGCACATTTCGCCCGCGAGCACGGCATCGGTCAGATCCTGATGTGCACCCACGGCCGTTCGGCGGCTGCCGATCTGGTCCTTGGTTCCGTTGCCAGAGGCGTGCTGCAGCACACCGACGTGCCGGTGACGCTGGTAAGGTAGCAATTGACGGCGGCACTGGCTGGCCGAACTGGAAGGTAAAGACGCAATGAAGCCCAGAATATTGGTATGCCGCGAAGTCTTCCCGGAGGTGCTTGCGCGCTTGTCCGGGCATTTCGAGGTCGAGGACAATCAGGCCGATGTCGTCCTTGGCGTCGAGGGCCTCAAGCGGCGTCTCGCCGACAAAGCGGGTGCGCTGACAGCGGCCACCGATCCGGTAACCGCCGATGTCATAGCCGCCGCGCCGCAACTGAAAGCCGTGTGCAACTTCGCCGTCGGCTACAACAACATCGATCTCGCGGCGTGCACGAGTGCGGGCGTGATGGCCACGAACACGCCCGGCGTGCTCGAGGA
>JAPLRA010000483.1 GCA_026399445.1 Sulfuritalea sp. | reverse complement strand
CCGGAATATGCCGAGAGCGTGGCCAAGGTCAAGGTTCTCGAAACCACCTCCGGCGAGTATTACGGCAAGGGCTACCAGGCCACGCAGCACCGTGTGCCGAAGATCACCAACACCATGGCCGATCTCGACTGCGCGCCGAAAGTTACCTTTGAAGACGCACTGCGCAGCATTTTTGAGGCCTATCGCAACGATGTGGCCGAAGCGCGCAAGCTGATGGACTGAGCGAGCCGGTGAAGCTCGCACTCAAAATCGATGTCGATACCTGGCGTGGCACGCAGCAAGGCGTGCCACGTCTGGTGGAGATTCTGCGCCGCCAACGCGCAGACGCGAGCTTCCTCTTTTCGCTCGGCCCCGATCACACCGGACGCGCCATCAAGCGCGCCTTTCGTCCCGGCTTCATGCAGAAGGTTCAGCGCACCTCGGTGGTTTCGCATTACGGCATCAAGACCTTGATGTACGGCACCCTGCTGCCCGGCCCCGACATCGGCCGCCGTGGCGCCGACGTCATGCGCGCGACGCGCGACGCGGGCTTCGAAACGGCAATCCACTGCTGGGACCACGTCAAATGGCAGGACGGCGTCGAAAAGGCCGACGCGACGTGGGCCGAAATCCAGATGCGGCAAGCACACGAGCGCTATGTCGAGATATTCGGCACCGAGGCGCCTGGCCACGGCGCCGCCGGCTGGCAGATGAATGCGCATGCACTGCGCCTGACGCAGCGGCTCGGCTATCGCTGGGCCTCCGACTGCCGTGGCAGCCATCCATTCGTTCCGGTCTGGAACGGAGAAATCGTTGCTTGTCCGCAGTTGCCGACGACGCTGCCGACACTGGACGAGTTGATCGGCACGGACGACCTGACGCCGGACAACGTACACCTGCATTTGCTGCGACTCACTGCGAAAGCCACGCAGGATCACGTATTCACGCTGCACGCCGAGCTCGAAGGCCTCAAGTTCGGCGATACCCTGGAGCGCCTGCTGACAGGCTGGCGCGAACAGGGCTACGAACTGGTATCGCTGGGCAAGATGCGCGATGCGCTCGACCCGGCGCTACTGCCTCGCCACGAAATGGTCCGCGGAGAAATCCCCGGCCGCGCAGGCCGGATGATGCTGCAGGGCGAGGAATTTCTGTCAACATGGAAGGAAGCTGCATGACCGGAGTCTTCATAGCCCACCCCGCCCCGCCCTCCGCCATCGGGCTGCGCGTTCCCGATTTCACTGTGCCCGCCACGGGCGGTGAATTCGTCCTCTCCGCCTGCATCGGCAAGCCGCTCGTGCTGTACTTCTACCCGAAGGACAATACGCCGGGCTGCACCGCTCAGGCGCAGCAGTTCCGCGACTTGCATGGCGAATTCGTCAAGGCCGGCTGCATCGTGGTCGGCGTCTCGCGCGACGATCTGAAGTCGCACGAAAATTTCAAGGCCAAACTGGGGCTTCCGTTCGAACTGATCTCCGACATTGAAGGCGTGCTCTGCCGCATGTTCGACGTGGTCAAGAACAAGATGCTGTACGGCAAGAAAGTACTCGGTATCGAGCGCAGTACCTTCCTGATTGATGCCAACGGTGCTTTGCGTCAGGAGTGGCGCTCGACCAAGGCTGACGGCAACGCCGCCGCCGTGCTTGACGCCGTGCGCAAGCTCTAATCCGGAACAGAGCCTGTATTCGGGCCCTTCCTTCCGCCTTTCCTGACTGAGCAGCTGGCTATCGTGAGCCTAGTCTCACCCGAGCCCACCCTTGCCTTGAGGTTTTCATGAACGCCAAGCGCGCCAACCAATGTGCTGATGCATGATCCATTGAGCCTCTTCCGTTTCGAAGAGCACGACATCTACGTGCCGATGATGACGCTGGAAGAACTCGACGCCAACAAGAAGGGCATGTCTGAAGTCGCGCGCAATGCGCGCCAGGCCAGCCGCCTGATGGACGAGATCGTCACCGGCGCCGAGCACAACATGGCTCACGGCATCGCCCTCTCCGGCCCCTCGCGCCAACTGGCGACGGGTCACCTGTTCTTCCAGACCGAAGCCATCAACGGCGTCCTGCCGATTTCGCTGCCGACCGCCAAGGCCGACAACCAGATCATCGCGGTGGTGATGCACCTTTCGGAAAAATTCCCCAAGCGGCCGGTGATCCTGGTGTCCAAGGATATCAACATGCGCATCAAGGCCCGTGCATTGGGCCTCGAAGCACAGGACTATTTCAACGACAAGGTGCTCGAGGACACCGATCTCCTCTACACCGGCACCCTCGAACTGCCGCCAGATTTCTGGGACAGCCACGGCAAGGGGCTCGAATCGTGGAAGAAGGACAGTCGAACCTATTACCGCATCAAGGGTCCGCTTTGCCCCGACCTGCTGGTCAATGAGTTCGTCTGGCAGGAAGGCCCTCAACCCTTGCAGGCATGGGTAAAAGTCGGCGCTGGCAAGACGGCGGAACTCGAAACCATTGTCGACTACAGCCACGCCAAGAACGCCGTTTGGGGCATCACCGCGCGCAACCGCGAACAGAATTTTGCGCTCAACCTGCTGATGAATCCGGACATCGACTTCGTCACCCTGCTCGGCCAGGCCGGCACCGGCAAGACGCTGCTGACGCTGGCCGCGGCACTTACGCAGACGCTGGAGACCAAGCTGTTCGCCGAGATCATCATCACCCGCGTCACCGTTCCCGTCGGCGAGGACATCGGTTTCCTGCCCGGCACGGAGGAAGAGAAGATGACGCCCTGGATGGGCGCGCTGGAAGACAATCTCGAGGTGCTCAACAAGCCTGCCGAAGCGCCTGTCGGCGCCACTACTGGCGCTGCCGGAGGCAACTATGGTGGCGACTGGGGGCGCGCCGCGACCATGGACCTGATCCGCAACCGGATCAAGATCAAGTCGCTCAACTTCATGCGCGGCCGCACCTTCATGAACAAGTTCCTGATCATCGACGAAGCGCAGAACCTGACGCCGAAGCAGATGAAGACCCTGATCACCCGCGCCGGCCCCGGCACCAAGGTGGTCTGCCTGGGCAACATCGCCCAGATCGACACGCCCTACCTGACCGAGGGCAGTTCAGGCCTGACCTACGTGGTGGATCGATTCAAGGGCTGGTCGCATTCGGGCCACGTCACGCTGCAGCGTGGCGAGCGCTCGCGGCTGGCAGACCACGCCGCGGAAGTGCTGTAGGACCGGTCCGTCAGGCCAGACTCAAGGACAGAACTCGCTCCGTCTCAACCCGGCCCGATGCCGACCACGGTCGCCAATACTCAATCTGCTATTCTTCCCACTACATAGAGCCCAGCGGCGGCTGTCGACAAGCGGAAACTCCCGTTGCCGAACCAATAGGTCTGACGGGAAAACGAAAGGCAGGTCATGCTCAACAAACTTTCATTGAAATCCCGTCTCTGGCTGCTCGGTCTTGTCAGTGCGCTGGGGATTGTCGTCCTTGCACTGTCTTCTGTATGGCATGCGTACCACAGCAAGGAAATCCTGCTCAACTTTGTCGATGAGAAGATTGCCCTCAACCGGTCCGCCACCATGGCCTACGCCAATGGTTTGCAAATGGGGCAGGCATTGCGCAACATTCTGCTCAATCCCGGCAACAAAAGCGCCTACGATAACTTTGCCGCGGGTAGCGATACCTTCAAGGAGGAAGCCGGCAAACTTGCCCCATTGCTTTCATCGAACCCCGCTGGCAAGGAACTTGCAGCCCGACTGAAGATCAATATCGACCTGTGGCTGCCTTTGCAGTTACAAGTCATCGAACTGGTCAAAGCCGGCAATGGCGCCGAAGCGCAGGCGATGCTGGTGGCGAAGGAAACACCCGCATGGCGAGCGGTACGCGGCGACCTGCTCGACGTCGTCAAGCGTTCGGCAGCGTCAGCGGATCAGGATCGCACCAAACTGCTTGATGGCTTCGACAGCTCGCGCAGCCTGGCAATCGTGCTCGGATTGGTAAGCTTTCTGCTCGTCACCGCGATCACGGTATTTGTCGCGCGCGGGATATTCCAGCAGGTCGGTGGCGAGCCGGCCTATGCCGCGGCGACACTCCAACGGATTGCCGCAGGAGACCTTACGCACCAAATGGACGTGCCCTCAGGCGACAGCTCGAGCATTGTCGCGGCAATGAGCAGCATGCAGTCGCAGATCCGCCAATTGATCGCCGGAACTGTCTCCAGCGCCGAGTCGGTGGTCAAGGAAAGCGAAGCCATGCGAGCCGATGCAGCCGGCTTGTCGCATAGTGCAGAGGAGCAAAGTTCGGCTACGTCAGCTATCGCAGCAGCGGTAGAACAATTGACGGTCAGCATCAGCGTCATGTCGGAAAACGCCGATGAAGCCGGACGCCTGTCCTCGCAATCAGAAAAGCAGGCCAATGAAAGTCTGGTTGTGGTGTCGGCGGCCACGGATACGATCCATAAGGTTGCGGACGGTATGACTGAGGCATCGGTCACCATGGAAGAACTGTCCAACAAGGTGACAAGCATTAACGGCATCGTCCAGACCATCAGGGAGATTGCCGATCAAACCAACCTGCTGGCGCTCAACGCTGCCATCGAGGCTGCCAGAGCGGGCGAGCAGGGGCGAGGCTTTGCTGTGGTTGCAGATGAAGTTCGAAAGTTGGCCGAGCGCACCACAACATCAACGCAGGAGATTTCCGATATCGTCGGCGGAGTTCGCAATACGACAGATGCCGCTCTGGAAACCATGTCGCGTGCCAAGGGGCTGGCGCTCGAAGGCGCCATCCAGACTGAAGGCGTCCGCACTACGGTGACGGCGATGGATCAGTCCTCGAAGAACGTGAGCAAAGCCATCGAATCGATCGCCGATGCCCTGCGCGAGCAGACTGCCGCCAGCACCGATATTGCGCAACGGGTTGAATTGATCGCCCAAGGCATCGAGCAGACACACGCGGCCTCGTCCGAATCAAGTCGCCGGTCAGGCGCGCTGGTGGACTTGTCTCACCAATTGAAGGACACCGTTCGCCGGTTCAGCGTATGAGTTTCTCCGGCAGGTGCTTTGCGCCTCAACATGCGCTCCGCATTTAGCCTGCACTGATATTTCGCGTCAGGTTCTGTACGAACCTGAACCGGACGCAAAATTCTCGAATTTTGTGTATTCGCCGAGGAAGGTCAGGCGCACCGTGTCGGTCGGACCGTTGCGATGCTTGGTGATGATGACTTCCGCCATGCCTTTGTCCTGGGTGTCCGGCTTGTAGTTTGATCGAGCGCGATATCTCCGAAATTTCGGTGGCGCGGTTTTCGCCATCGCGATTGGAACTCATCAACTGCAGATAATCAATGATGATCAGGCCGAGCTTGCCGAATTGCCGATGCAGGCGCCGCGCGCGCGCGCGCAGGTCGGTCGAGTTGATGGCGCCGGTCTCGTCGATGTGGATCGGCGCCTCGTGCAGCTTGCCCAGCGCCACCGTCATGCGGTCCCACTCGTCATCGGTGAGGCGTCCGGTGCGCAGCTTCGTCTGATCGATGCGGCCGACCGACGATAGAAAGCGGGTGGCCAACTGCGGGCCGGACATTTCCAGGCTGAAGATCGCTACCGGCAGCCTCAGCTCGACGCCGACATGCTCGGCGATGTTGAGCGCAAACGCGGTCTTGCCCATCGACGGGCGTCCGGCAACAACCACCATGTCGCCCGGTTGCAGTCCCGAGGTCAGACGGTCGAGATCGGCAAAGCCTGTCGCCACACCGGTAATGTCGGATTGGCTGTCGCGCGCCAGTAGTGTCTCCATGCGCTCGACGACCTCGCCCAGCAAGGGCTGAATCGCGACGAAGCCATTGTTGCTGCGATTGCCGGCTTCGGCGATCTGGAAGATGCGCTGCTCGGCGTCGTCGAGCAGTGTTTTGACATCGCGCCCGGCTGGATTCAGCGCATTGCCGGCAATCTCATCACCGACCGTGACCAGTTGGCGCAGGATGCCTCTTTCGCGCACGATCTCTGCGTAGCGGCGAATGTTCGCCGCCGAGGGCGTCGCGTTGGCGATTTCACCTAGATAGCC
>JAPLRA010000397.1:2846-3290 GCA_026399445.1 Sulfuritalea sp. | reverse complement strand
TCGTTGTCGGCATGCGCATGATCGACCGCCACAGCTTCGGTTATCTCAAGCAGCGCTCAACCATCCTCGACTTCGGCGTGATCGCGGCGGTGGTGGTGACGGCCCTGACGGTAAGCCTGATCGCGGCATCGGGAGTCGGCATCGTGCTGGCCGTGGTGCTGTTCGTCCGCGAGCAGATCGGCGGCTCGGTGGTCCGCCGCCAACTGCCCGGCAACGAAACGTTCTCCCAGCGCATCCGCACCCACGAGGAAATGGAAATTCTCACCGCCCATGGCGATCGCGCCGCCATCATCGAATTGCAGGGCAGCCTGTTTTTCGGCACAGCGGACCAGCTCTATCGCAGCTTGGAGCATGACCTGAAGACGCGCGATTTCCTGATCCTCGACATGCGCCGCATCCAGACCGTGGATGTCACCGCCGCGCACCTGCTGGAGCAGGTCAAGG
>JAPLRA010000397.1:0-2838 GCA_026399445.1 Sulfuritalea sp. | reverse complement strand
TTTCCTGATCCTCGACATGCGCCGCATCCAGACCGTGGATGTCACCGCCGCGCACCTGCTGGAGCAGGTCAAGGACATGCTGGCCGAGCGCCACGGCTTCCTGATTTTCAGCCAGATCCCGCCCAACCTGCCGTCGGGTCGCGACCTGCAGCAGTACTTCGACCAGGTCGGCCTGATTCGCGAGGACAGTCCGGTGCGCGTGTTCCCGGAACTGGATGACGCGCTGGAGTGGGTGGAAGATCGCATCATCCATGAAGCCGAGCTGTCGCGCGACGAGGAAATCGCGCTGGAACTGCACGAAGTGGAACTGTTCGCCGGGCGCAAGGAGCAGACCCTGGCCGAACTCGAACAATGCATGGAGAAGCGCCACGTCGCGGCCGGCGACACCATTTTTTCGCGCGGCGATGCGGGTGACGAACTGTTCCTGATCCGGCGCGGCGCGGTGCGCATCATGCTGCCGCTCTCCGACCGCATGTCGCACCACCTCGGCACTTTCGGCCGCGGCGCTTTTTTTGGCGAAATGGCTTTCCTCGATGGCGAAGTGCGCTCGGCGAATGCCGTGGCTTTTGTCGATACCGAACTCTACGTGCTGTCGCGCCGCGCCTTCGACAAGTTCGCCGAAGACCACAAGAAACTGGGGCTGAAGCTCATGGAAGGCATCGCCAGCGTACTCGCCAGTCGGCTGCGCTATACCAACGCCGAGTTGCGCGTACTGGAGTCTTGACCAGCGTCAAGCGCGTCGCCTCATTCCGGTCGCGTCAGTCGCTGCGCTCTTTAAGCCACTCCAGCAAAGCGTCCGCATCAAGCGGGCGGGCATAGAGAAACCCCTGCGCCTCGTGGCAGCCGCGTGCGCGCAGGTAATCCGCCTGCGCCGCATCCTCGACCCCTTCGGCAATGACCCCCATGCCGAGATTGCGGCCCAGGTCGATGATCATCTCGGCAATGTTCTTGCCTTCGCCCTCGAACGCAAGGCGACTGACGAAGCCGCGATCGATCTTCAGCCGATCTACCGGCAGTCGCTGCAGGTAGGCCAGCGACGAGAAGCCGGTGCCGAAGTCATCAATCGCCACCGTGAAGCCGAATTCCTTGATCCGGTTCAACAGCACCACGATGCGCTCGGGATCGAGCATGGCCACTGATTCGGTGATTTCCAGCTCCACATTAGCCGGATCGACCCCCGTCTCGGCAATCACGCGTTCCAGCATGCCAACGAAGTCGGGGTGGCGGAACTGCACCACCGAAACATTCACCGCCATGCGGAACTCGATGAAACCCTTGTTCGCCAGCGCGACAAGCGCTTGACAGGCGCCGCGCAAAACCCATTCGCCGATGGCAACAATGAGCCCCGAGTCTTCGGCGAGGGGGATGAACTGGTCGGGAGGCACCAGCTGCCCGCTTCCGGTCCGCCAGCGCAACAGGGTCTCGGCGCCTATCGGTTTCCCGCTGCCAAGATTGACCTGGGGCTGGAAAAGCAGATACAGGCAACCGTCGCCAAGGGCCTGACGCAGATCCTGCATCAGGCGCACGCGCGCACGCGCTTCGCCGCCCATGCTGCGCGTGTAGTAACAGTAATGGCCCCGCTGTTCAAGCTTGGCGCGTTTCAGGGCGATATTGGCATCCTGCATCGCATAGTTGACCGAATCGACTTCGGACAGGCGCGCCAGTCCGAAGGTGGCCGAAACGGTATGCGGGTTGCCGTCGATCACAAAATCGGTGCGGAACAGCTCCCCGAGGAATGTCGGATTGACAATCTCGTCGCCACCCAGCAGGCCGAAGGCATCCCCCGCGATCCGGGCCAGCACCACATCCGGCCCCACCGCTACGCAGAGGCGAACGGAAATTGCATGCAGCAGCCGGTCGCCGTAGTGGTGGCCGAAAGCATCATTGGCTTCGGCGAAGTGGTCGATGTCAATCACCGCCAGGGTCAGTTCCGGCGCTCTGCCAGAAGCAAAGACTTCTCTGATCTTCTCGATGAAGTGGGTTCGATTGGGCAAGCGCGACAGCGGATCGAAGTAGGCGTGGTCTTGCAGGCGCGCCACGAGGGCGACGTTGTCGAGGCAGACGGCGATGTTGGTGCAGAAGACTTCGAGCAGCTGGCGCTCGCTGTCTTCAAGCGGCATGGGTGTTTCAATGAAAACCACCAGATCGCGGCCGAGGCTGGAACCTGCAAAAAGCAATGTGCCGTCCGCGAGGAACTCGTTCTGCTCCGTGCGCGCCGTGCGCTCGATCTTTTTGCGAACATTCTGATCGGCGAGCGCATTCAGGGCTTCCCCCTGATACGGAGCGAAACGTCCGGCCGTTGCCGTGACAAGAAAACCGACGCCGGATTCGGCATCGCGCACACAGACCATGCCCTCCGCCGGAACATCGAGCAGGGCGGCGATCTGCGCGATGACGCAGGAGGCGAATTCCTTCATATCCAGCACCGTCATCAGTTCGGCGCTGGCACGCACGATCATTCCCAGCCCGCGACGGTTGGCGTTGATGGTGCGTATCTGGGAATACGACCGTACGGCGGCGGTCAGCGTCGTATATAACTTGCCGCTGGTGAGCTCCGACTTGGTCTTGTAGTCATTGATGTCATAGTCGCGGATCGCTTCGTCCTCGGGCGCGTAGCCCGGTTGGCCGGTGCGCAGGACGATGCGCGTATCGATCAGGCCAATGCTTTCGCGGATGAATTTCACCAAACGAAGTCCGGCGTCATTGCTCTCCATGACCACGTCAATCAGGGCCACTGCAACTTCGCCGCCCGGCTGCAGCAGGGCCATCGCTTCGCTGGCCGAATGGGCGTGAAGAAATTCCAGCGGACGGCCGAGGATGGTTGCCCCACCCAGAGCA
>JAPLRA010000403.1 GCA_026399445.1 Sulfuritalea sp. | reverse complement strand
GAATTCATCGAGCGCGCCGGCCCAGGCCCGGCACTGGTTGGAAAGGTAAGGCCCGCCGGGCTGCGAACTTCCCCAGTAGAGCGAAATACTCTCGGCAGCGTCCACCGCGATGGCATGCTCGATCAGGCTGTTGATGGGCGCAAAACCTTCGTCGATGGCGACAAACACCAGGGGCCGCGTCGAACTCTTCTCCAGCACGAAACTTCCCCACGGCCCCCACACCGAGACATCGTCGGCGACCTTGATGCGGTCCTCGAAGACGGCGGCCGAAAAGTCGGCGCTGGCTCGCTCTGCGTACCTGGGATTCCGCTCCGCGGGCAGGTAACGGCGATCCGCGCGGGAAACATGAAAAATCAAATTGCGATCGTCGCAGGGGCAGCTCGCCACCGGGTATTCGCCGTGAATGTCGCTGCCATCGGCGACGCCGCCGCGGATGCCCAGGGTGACCCGCTGGCCGGCGAGGAAGCGCAGGCGGTTGCTGCGCGGCGTCTGCAGGTGCAGCCGCATCACATCGTCGTTCAGCGCATCGATGCGGCGCACCTTGGCGACGATGCGCTGTTCGGGAATGTCCTCCGGCGCGCCGGCTTCCAGCACTTCCAGCACGAGGTCGGAACTGAGCGCCGTGCAGGCGCACATCAGCACGTGATTCTGGGCCTTTTCGGCTTCCGAAAAATGGTAGTCGGAGGGCGCCACCGCACGGGCCTCGCCCGCCACCACACGCGCCTTGCACAAGCCGCACACACCGTTGCCGCAACCGTAGTTGGGCGAAAGCCCGGCCCGCAGCGCCGCCTTCAGCAGCGTCTCCGAACCCTCGACAAAGAATTCGCGACCCGATGGCTTGACAGTAACGTGCGCCGACATGACGCGCAGCATAGCATCGAGCGCCGCCACGTTATCCGCGGGCGCCGGCGCCGACAAGGCCCGCGCCAAGCCGTCGTCCAGCAACTTCTGCAGCTCTTCGGCGGTGGCGTGAGGCGTCTGCGCAAGGTGTGCCTGCAGGGTTTCGAACAGCGCGTGGTAGCGCGTCAGGGTACGCTGCAGTTCGGCGAGTTCCTGCCCCTGCACAAACAGCCGCTGGGCCAGCGCTTCCTGACTGGGCAGCACGCGCTCGCGCAAGCGCCTGGCGAATGCATCTTCGCGAATGGCACGCGTCTTCTCGAAACTTCCGGATTCGTCGAGATCCAGTTCGGGCCAGGTTCGCTGCAAATCATCCGCCGTCACCATGCCGTCGAAAGACGGCAACTCACCCTCGCGAATGCGCTTTTGCAGAGCGACGCGAGAAATGCCGAGCAGATGCGCGGCGCGGGAAAGGGTCAACCATTGCGACATGTTTGCAAGCATAGCGAAGCAAACCGGTCCGTGGATTTCAATTTCTTATGACGGTCTGGAAGTCCTTTTCAACCCTTGATTGCGCAGGGCTATTGCGAAGGACTCAAGCCTGCAGGAATTGACGCCTGAAATCCTCCACCGGTACCGGCTTGCCGCGCAGGTAGCCTTGCATCTCGTCGCATCCTTCGTGACGGAGAAACTCGCGCTGCTCTTCCGTTTCCACGCCTTCGGCGATCACCTTCAACTGCAGGCTGTGGCCGAGGGCTATCACGGCGCGGACAATGGCACCGTCTTCCGCGTCGCCCGGCAGCCCGCGCACGAAACTCTGGTCCACTTTCAGCTTGTTGAGTGGCAGGCGTTTCAGATAGGCCAGCGATGAATAGCCGGTGCCGAAATCGTCGATGGCCAGGCTGATGCCCATCGCCCGCAGGTCGTGCAGCACCTGGATGCTGTTCTCGGCCTGGCTCATGATCGCCCCCTCGGTGATCTCCAGTTCCAGCAGTTCCGGCGCCAGGCCGGTGGCCGCGAGCGCGCTGCGCACCGTGTCCTGGATTTGTCCGCGACGGAACTCGACCCCGGAGACGTTGATCGAGAGCACGCCGGGCGTGAGTCCGTCCGCGGCCCATTCGGCCCAGTGACGGCAGGCGGCGTGCTGTACCCATTCGCCGAGAGCGACGATCAGCCCCGACTCTTCCGCCAGCGGAATGAATTTCGCCGGCGCCACCAGCCCCTGCTGCGGATGCTGCCAGCGCACCAGCGCTTCGGCGCCAAGCAGATCGCCGGTCTTCAGCGAGAACTGCGGCTGCAGGTAAACAATCAGTTCATCGCGTTCGATGGCGCGCCGCAGATCGGTCTCCATCTTGAAGCGGTCGAGCGAGAACTGCGTCAGGTCGTCGCTGAAGAACTGGTAGGTATTGCGGCCGCGCTCCTTGGCCCGATACATGGCGGCGTCGGCATTCTTCAGCAGTGTCGCCGAATCCTGGCCATCCTGCGGGAACAGGCTGATGCCGATGCTGGCGCCGACGAAGAACTCCTGTTCCAGGGTCACCGGATTGAGGCGCAGATCATCGAGGATCTTGTCGGCGATGCGCGAAGCCACGCCCGGATCGTGAATGCCTTCCATGACGATCAGGAACTCGTCGCCCCCCAGGCGCGCGACGGTATCCGATTCGCGCGTCAGCGCACAGAAGCGCCGGGCCACGTCGCACAGCACGCGGTCGCCGACATGATGGCCGAGGCTGTCGTTGATGTTCTTGAAGCGGTCGAGATCGACGAACAGCAGCGCTACCTGCACTTGCTCGCGCTGGGCGCGAAGCAAGGCTCCTTGCAGGCGATCTTCGAGCAGCAGGCGGTTGGGCAAGCCGGTCAGGTGATCGTGGTGTGCCTGATGGTCGAGCAGTTCGTTGGCCCGCTTGATCTCGGTGATATCCGAGAAAATGCCGACATAGTGCATGACGTTGCCGGCGGCGTCCTTCACCGCGCTGATGGTCAGCGATTCCGGAAAAAGGCTGCCGTCCTTGCGCTTGTTCCAGAGTTCCCCCTTCCAGCGGCCGCTGTGGGTGATGGCATCCCACATCTCGCGATAGAAGCCCTTGTTCTGACGATCCGATTGCAGGAATCGCGGATTGCGACCGAGCACCTCGCTCTCGCCGTAGCCGGTGATTTCCGTGAAGGCGCGATTGACCGCAATGATCGAACCGTCCGGCGCGGTGATGGTGATGCCCTCGGCGCTGCTGTCGAACACCGTCGCCGCCTGCTGCATGCGCTCTTCCATGCGCTTGCGCTCGGTGATGTCGAACATGACGCCAATGAGGCCGCCCACGCTGCCGTCGGCATCGGCATAGGTAGCCTTGTGAAATATCATGTCGCGCCGTTCGCCGCTGGCACGCTGGACTTGTGCCTCATACACCTGCGCGCCTGGATGCCTGTTGAACAACTCCTCGTCCGCCGCCCGGTAACGATCCGCAAGGTCCGCGGGCTCGATGTCGTATACGGTTGCGCCGAGCAGCTTCTCG
>JAPLRA010000226.1 GCA_026399445.1 Sulfuritalea sp. | reverse complement strand
TGATCCGCGACGGACGCAGTTCGCCGGTAGCGGCGAGCAGCGGCTTGCCCAGCGCATCGGTTTTGCCGATGATGCGCGGGCGCTCCGTCTCGGGCCGGTTGTAGAACAGCGTGCGCAGTTGCTGCTCGACCACCGCGCCTTTTTCCTCTATCACCAGGACTTCCTTGAGGCCCGCGCAGAATGTGTCGATGCGGCCGGTCTCCAGCGGGAAGCTCAGGCCGACCTTGTAGATTCGCACGCCCTGCGCGTCGAGTTCGGCCAGCGTCAGCCCGAGGCGGCGAAAGGTTTCCATCAGGTCGAAATGCGCCTTGCCGCAGGTGACGATGCCGATGTCCGCCGTCGGGCTCGGGCAGATCAGCTTGTCGATCGAGTTGGTCCGGGCGAAGTGGCGTACCGCATCGAGCTTGGCCGCGAGGCGCAGTTCGATGGCCGGGCTGGGATTGTCGTTGGGGCGGAAATGCGCCCGCCCGGTGGTGGGACAAAGCCTTCGGGCGTGGTGAATTGCGATTGCAGAGCATCGAGATCCACGGTCATCGCGCTTTCGACGGTCTCCGAAATTCCCTTGAAGCCGACCCAGGCGCCCGAGTAGCGCGACAGCGCCCAGCCGTACAAGCCGAATTCCAGTATCTCGGCGACGTTGGCGGGGTTGACCACCGGCATGCCCCAGGCCTGCATGACGAAGTCGCTCTGGTGCGGCATCGAGGACGAGACGCAGCCGTGATCGTCGCCTGCCACCACCAGCACGCCGCCGGTGGGCGAGGAACCGTAGGCATTGCCGTGATGCAGCGCGTCGGCGGCACGGTCGACGCCCGGCCCCTTGCCGTACCAGAGCGCGAACACGCCGTTCACGGTGCGTTGCGGATCGCTCTCGACCTGCTGGCTGCCGAGTACAGCGGTGGCCCCGGCCTCTTCGTTGATCGCCGGCAGGAAGCGGATGTTGGCGGCAGCCAGTTGCGTGGCGGCACGCCACAGAGCCTGATCGTAGGCGCCCAGCGGCGAGCCGCGATAGCCGCTGATGAAGCCGGCGGTGTCGAGTCCGGCCGCGGCATCCCGCTGGCGCTGCATCAGCGGCAGGCGCACCAACGCCTGGGTGCCTGTGAGAAATATCTGGCCGCTGGTCGCCAGCAGCGCGTCTTCGAGCCGATAGTCGCCCCGTGGCAGCGGCGGCTGCTGAATGCCGTTCATGTGCTCTCCTCCGATGCTGCGTTGTCCCTGATGGCGATGCGATGCCGCCATCGGACACCATTTTGGACATTGGATGTGAGAAAGTGTTACTTTTTGTTCTGTATATAGGCAATTGGTAAAAACATATGTTTCTACAAATAGGAAATATTGAAATGAATGAACTCGACGGCTACTCGAAGAAGCTGCTGCGCGAACTGCAACTCGACTCGCGCCGCTCGATGCAGGATCTGTCCGCGCGCGTCGGTCTTTCCGGTACGCCATGCTGGCGGCGCGTCAGGGAAATGGAGGAAAGCGGGCTGATCCGGCGCTACACGGTGCTGCTGGATCGCGAAAAACTGGGGCTGCATGTCTGCTGCCTGGTCAGCGTCAATCTGCAGCGCCATGTCAAAGGCGCGATCCAGGAATTCGAAACGGCGATTGCCGACTGCCCGGAAGTCATCGAGTGTTTCAGCGCTACCGGCGAAGCCGACTACCTGTTGAAGGTCGTCGCGCCCGACATCAAGGCCTTTGACGCCTTCCTCAACCAGGTCTTGTTCACCCTGCCGGGCGTCGCTAACGTTCGCACCAGCGTGGTCCTGCGCGAACTGAAATACGAGACCGCCTTGCCCGTCTGAGCGGTCGGCGGCGGGTAGAATGGCGCCTATGGCGCGGCCGGGAGTCTTTCTTCACCTGGTCGGGCGGGATGTTTGCTCAAGATGTTTTTCTCGAAGGGATGGTCAGGTCATGAAATTTATTATTGCTTTCATTGTGATGCTTTACGCCACGGCCGGCTGGAGCGCCGAACAGGCAGCACCGCCGCCGGCAGCAGTGGTCAAGGGCGAGGTTCTGGAAGTCAAGAATGTCGATAGCTATTCCTATCTGCGGCTCAAGACCGCGGACGGCGAGGTCTGGGCTGCAGTCAGCAAGGCGCCGGTGAAGAAGGGTGCCAAGGTCACCATCGAGAACGTGATGGTGATGAACAACTTCGAGAGCAAGTCGCTCAAGCGGAAATTCGACAAGATCATATTCGGCAGCCTGGGTGGAGCTGGCGCCGGTGTTGCGGGCGGTGCAATGGCTGCGGCGCACTCCGGTGGCGCACCCAAGGTCGACTATGCGGGTGACGTCAAGGTGGCCAAGGCCAGCGGCCCCGACGGGAAGACCGTCGCTGAAGTGGTCACGAAGAGCGCCGAACTCAAGGACAAGACGGTTCAGGTGCGCGGCAAGGTCGTAAAGTTTTCCGCTTCGATCATGGGCAAGAACTGGATTCATCTGCGCGATGGATCGGGTTCGGCTGCCGACAACAGCAATGACGTGCTGGTGACGACCCTCGATCAGGCCAATGTCGGGGATGTCGTGCTGGTGAAGGGCGTCGTGCGCACCGACAAGGACTTTGGCTCGGGCTACTCGTACAAGGTTCTCATCGAAGAGGCTGCGCTGCAGAAGTGATTTCGGGCAGTGCGGTCTTGACAGATCTGGTCGAACCAGCGGCGACGGCATTGTTGTAGCCGCAGCAGGCAGTCGAGAATGGTGACGCTTTGGGCTACCATTGAAGGCCAATCCAGACAGACCATCAGGTGGCCTTTGCCTTGAGCTCTGATCGTCCGCAGACTCTCTCTCCGGCCTTGCCGGCAGGCTACCTGCTGAAGGAGTACAGCCTTCTCAGCGTTCTCGGCATGGGAGCGTTCGGCATCACCTATCTGGCGGCCGACAACTACCTCCAGTTGAAGGTTGCGATCAAGGAGTTCTTCCCGTCGAACGTGGCCGTCCGAAATCATTTCTCGGGTGCCGTCGCATTGAAGTCCGACGAGGCTCAGGCAGAATATTCGTGGGGCCGGGATCGATTCATGCGCGAAGCACAAACGCTTGCCAGATTCCGCCACAAGAATATCGTCCAGGTCTTTCGCTACCTTGAAGGCAATGGAACCTGCTACATGGTCATGGCCTACGAAGAAGGCAGGAGCCTCGAGCAGGCGCTGGCGGACACCGCGATCCAGTGGGATGAACAGTCTACGCTGGCGCTGGTCATGCCCTTGCTGGATGGACTGGAATCGGTTCATCACGCCGGGTTTCTGCATCGGGATATCAAGCCGGCCAATATCGTTCTGCGTTCCAGCGACGAAGGTCCTGTCCTGATTGATTTTGGTGCGGCGCGAAGCGCTGTTTCCACGGACGCGCTGACAGTCGTTTTGAGCCATGGCTACGGTCCGCCCGAGCAGTATTCACGGCAGGGCAACCAGGGCTCGTGGACGGATATCTATGCAATGGCGGCGGTGCTCTACCGTATCGCGACGGGAGTACTTCCACCGCTATCCCTTAATCGCGTCAAGAACGATGCGATGATCCCGGCGACGTTCCTCGGCGAGGGCCGTTTCAGCACGGGTTTTCTTGAAGCGATCGATCTCGCCCTGAACGCCGATGAAACAAAGCGGCCGCAGAGCATCGGCGAATGGCGGCGGTTGCTGACGCGCGGCGCTGCCAGTGGCCCGGTGGTCATCGCGCCGGGAACTGATGCCAACCGGAGCGGCATCCACGCCAGCGGTCCGGCGGCGGATCGTGCAGTCCACGACTTCCAGGCCTGCCCGGCACATGGAGGAGGATTCCGAGGCGGGGTGGTTGGGGCGCGTTGCGGCGACCATAAGCGCTCACCCGTTACTGACCTTGTTTCTCTTCGTGGCGGCGATCCTGATCGCCATATACTCATCGCGACGCCCGGGCTCGCAGCCGCAACCGAAACCGCCGGCACTTCCGGTCGCCGCAACGGCGGCCAAGGCCGTCGTTCCTCCGGCGGAACCCGCAGTGATGCCGCAGGAACGCGCCAGCCCGGACCCCGCCGACGTTCAAAAGCCTCCGAACGACGAAACCGCGCAGAGAGCACCATCGAATGGCGACGAGCGTCGTTTTGGGCCACCCGCCGAAGCCTTCAATGCGTGTTCCGGCAAATATCCTGGCGCCGGTTGCACCTTCATTTTTCGCGGCAATGAAAGTCTGAACGGATCATGTGCGGGGCTGCCGGATGGATCCCTGGTGTGCAAGCCGGAAAGGGGCGGGGAGCGGGCAGACAGAACGCGCGTCTTGCCACCCTCTCGCCAGGACAGCTATCAGGATCCTTACCGGAATCCGATGGATAACCGCGCGCCTCGGTTGCGATAGAACGCAGAGAAAAGTCGGGGGGCGCAAGGCATGTGGCTGAGCGTCAGCTGCTTGCCGTGCCTGACGCGCTGTGCCCGGCCTGGTTGAAGTCGCTTACCCAGGCAGTGAAGTCGGTGACAGGCATCGGCTTTGCCACCCGGTAGCCCTGCACCAGATCGCAGTCCACGCTTCTCAGCCAGTCGACTTCCTCCTTCGTTTCTGCGCCCTCGGCGACCACGGACAGGCCCAGTTCGCGGCACAGGAGAATGGTCGAGCGAACGATCGCGGCATTCTTGTGGTCCCTATCGACACCGGTGACGAAGGCGCGGTCGATCTTCAGTTCATGCACCGGCAAGGTCTTGACGTAGGCCAGTGAGGCCTGCCCGGTGCCGTAGTCGTCAATCGACAGTTTCAGGCCGAGCGCGGCTAGTTCATGCAGATGCTTTAGTGCAAGTTCCGGTTCGTCCATCAGGGCGCTCTCGGTAATTTCCAGGCAGAGCAATTCCGGCGGCAGCGCGTACTGGTTGATCAGATCCCTGATCTGGTCGACCAGGGTGTGATTCAGCAGGTCGTGTGTGGACAGGTTGACCGAGGTCACCACCGGCATGCCCGACTGCCGCCATTGCGCGGCATGTTCCATGGCCTGTCTGAGTATCCATGGCGTGATTTCACGAATGAAACCAGTTTGTTCCGCAAACGGAATGAAGCGTCCCGGCGGAATCATGCCTTTCTTCGGGTGGCGCCAGCGAATCAGCGCTTCGGCCCCGCTGATCCTGTTCTGTGCCAGATTCAGCTTGGGCTGGTACCAGGCAACAAACTCGCCCCGAGCCAGCGCCTCACGCATCTCGCCGATCAATGACAGTTGTTCGTGGGCCGGTTCGTCCCCGAGCTCGGAACCGAAGGCAAATCCGGAATGCCGCCGTTTCGCCGCGTTCATGGCCAGATCGGCACGCCGCATCAGGCTGGTAATACTGGAGCCGTCCTGCGGGAAGCTGACAATGCCGATGCTGGCATCGATGTCCAGACGCTGGCCATCGACGCTCATGGGCTCTCGCAGTGCCATGAGGATCTTTTGGGCGAATGCCTCAATGGCTGGCTTGTCGGCGGGGTTCAGCAACAAGGCGAATTCGTCACCCCACAGCCGGGCCACGATTTCCGATTCGCCCAGCGCACCTTTCAGACGCACCGCGATCTCGCGCAGCAATTGGTCGCCTACCGCGTGCCCCAGCGCCTTGTTGATCGGTGCAAAGCGATCGATGCCGAGTATGAACAGAACGCCGGCGCAATCAGCGCAACGTGCCTCAAACAGTTCAAGCAGGCGCGTGCGGTTGGGCAGGCCGGTCAGGGTATCCACATAGGCCAGCCGCAGAATGCTTTCTTCGCGACTGCCGATGCTGTCGCGCATGATGGCCAGCGAGCGCAGCAGGGCGCCGATCTCGTCGCGCCGGCCGACGGGGACTTCTCTCTTGTAGTCGCCGTTGGCGATAGTCTCAGCGACGGCCACCGCTTCCCGAACGGGCGTGACGATGCCCGCTCGACTTCGGCCTGGGTCAATTGCTGATGTTTGATCACCAGACTCTGCGTTGCACTCAGGAGGGAAGCGAGCACCACGCTGGTTTTCTCGTCGAAGTGTCTGTGTGCCGCCTGCGGGCCGCCAAGTTCGACCAGCTCCACGGTCTCCTGAAATACGTTTGCATAGGTCTTGCTGAGTACCAGTATCCGTGCGACTTCCTCTTTCACCGCCGGTACCACAGCTCCCCGACTGAGTTCGGTGACGGCCGACTCGGACGCGGCGTTGTCGGCATCCATTTCTGCATAGAGCGGAACGCGCTTGTCCCGCTCGGGCGTCTGCAGGATCTTGAGCAAGCATATGGCGGCGGCCTGGGCGTGCTGGTCGGCGTTTTGAGCGAGGAATACGCGACGCACTTCCTCGTCGATCAGTTCCCCCGTCTTGTCTGTCAGGGCCTGAAAGCGCTGCAAGGAAACCGCAGCAACGGCCAGCAGCAGGCAGAGCAGGACCGAAAAGGAAAGAATCAGCCGCGAGCGGATTGATAGCGAAGTGAACATCACGAATCTCCGGGATTGATCTTTTCCACGCCCGGCAGAATCCAAAAGCTCAGGCGTAGCGACGGGAGATCAAATGATCCAGGGAGAAGACTCCCGGCCCCTTGACCATGAGGAAGATTAGCACGGCCGCCCACACGCCGTGGGTCGGCCAGGCGTCGGGATAGACGAACAGTTGGATCGTCAGCGTCATCACCAGCAAGGCCACCGCAGAAAAGCGGGTCGCCAGGCCGAGCAGGATCAGCACCGGGAACAGATGCTCGGCAAAGGCCGCCATCGGCGCCGCGAGTTCGGGCGGGATCAGGGGCAGCCTGTACTCGCTGCGAAACAGGTCGACAGCGGAGTCGGACAGCCTGGGTACGCCAAAGCTGTACTCGCCACTGACAATGTCAATGGCAAAGCCCTGGATCTTTGTCTGGCCCGACTTCCAGAAGACGGCGGCGATCGAAAAGCGGCCGAGCAGCGCGATCAACGAGTCGGGGATTGCGCTCAGCATATCGATGCACTGCTCAGCCAGGTCCTTCAGTCGGCCAATCATGGGTGTTGGCTACCTGAAGTAATGATTCCGGTCAGCGCGCCGGTTCGAATCAGCAGGGCCAGTGCGTCGGTCATGTCGAAGGCCGCGTCCGCCGCCAGGGCCTGGTCGACGGCAGCACCGAGTCCCAAGCCCTGCTGCAGGTGCCGGATGAATGTCGCCGTGCCTGTCGTGATGCGATAGATTTCCACCTCCAGCCCGACGCGCACCACAAGCGCGGATTCAGGCTCGGCAGCATTCACCGCTGCCAGTGCCGAGTCGATCTCCTCACCCTGATGCGCGGCCCACAGCGACACCACTGCGTAAGGTGAATCCAGATGCTGCAGCGAAGGGTGCAGCGCGAATCGGGCGGCGGGCAGGCGCTCGGGGGCCGACAACAGGAGGGCGATTTCCTCCGGCGACACGGACGTTGCATCTGCGGCGTGGTAGGCCACGACGCGCAGCATTTCGAGGCGGGCGACGTCGGCCAGATATGGCAGTCCAGCGGCGGCGGGAAAGCTTTCAATGAAGGCGGCGAAGCCTGTTCCGTAGTGCGCCATGACAGGCGAGCGCGGCGGGTTGGCGCTGGCGAAGTCGGCCGCCATGGCGCGGAAGAACTCTTCGCCTACCAGCGCCTGGGTCACCGGATAGGTGTCCGCCAAGGCGTCGATCAGGGACACCATGACATTGTTGCGATAGACAGCGAAGCGCCGGGCCGGATCGGATTGGTTCCAGGCGGTGAGGCCCGGCGGGCTGGTCGTTTTTGCGCACAGCAGGCTGTCGGCAAAGATTTGATGGCTGCTCATGCAAGAGCCTCGCAGCGACGACCCGCTGCCACTTTGGCCATGATCGCCTCGGCCTGATGGGCCTCGGCCAGCAGCACTGGAAATGAGGGAATGTCGTTGTCGCGTTCGATCAGGGTCGGCGTCGGTCCCAGGCGTTCCAGCGCGAAGGCATACAGTTCCCAGACCGCTTGCGCTACGGGAGCGCCGTGGCTGTCGATCAGCAGCGTATCGCCGGCGACATCGGTGTCGCGGGCGAAGCCGGCCAGGTGAATCTGGCCCACGGCATCCAGCGGCAGCGCCTCGATGTAGGCACGAGGGTCGCGGTGATGATTGACGCAGGCGACATACACATTGTTCACATCGAGCAGCAGACCGCAGCCGGTCTGCTTCACGACGTCGGCAATGAACGCGGTCTCCGACATCGTCGACGAGGCGAACTCGACATAGGTCGCCGGGTTCTCCAGCAACATGCGGCGCTTGAGACGGTGCTGCACCTGATCGACGTGCATGCAGACCCGGGCCAGGGTTTCGGCGTTATAGGGCACGGGCAGCAGGTCGTTCAGAAACACGCTGCCGTGGCTGGCCCAGGCCAGATGTTCGGAGAACGACTCGGGCTGGTAGCGGTCGAGCAGCCGGGCGAGACGATTCAGGTGTTCCTCGTCCAGCGCGGATTCGCTGCCGATCGACAGACCGACACCATGGATCGACAGCGGATAGTTTTCACGGATGCGGCTCAGGTAGTGATGGAACGGCCCGCCGTCCACCATGTAGTTTTCCGCATGAATCTCGAAGAATCCCAGGTCCGGTGCGGACGCAAGTATGTCCCGGAAATGTTCGGGCTTGAGGCCGACCCCACCCCGGGCGGGCAACCCCGGGGCGGGGTGGGTAGCGGCAGCCACTGGCTTGAAGGCCACGGCAATGTTGTCGTCGCGATGAAATGCGTCAGGCGATCAGGCCTTCTTTTCCTTGAACTCGGCGAGTTGGCCCTTGCCGGTGGAGGAAGTCATGGAGGGCGTCTTTTCGCAGGTGCCCTTGGGCACGAACGACCATGCATTGCCCTGGTAATCCACCTTCGAGGTTCCGGCGCAGGAGGTACCGGCGCCTGCCTTGCAGTCATTCTTGCCCTTCATCGCCACGCCGAAGCACTTTTCCTTTTCGGACATCATCTTTTCGTCGGCCGCAGCGGCGGGAGCAGCCGCCATCGTCAGTGCGGCGCCAAAGGCGAAGGCGAGGGAAGCAGCGGTCATTGTTTTGTTCATGGTCTATCTCCTTGATGGGTTGGATATATTTCGTTTCATCGCCGGCGCGGGGAATCAAATTCCTGCCTGCTGGTGAGGTAGTCGGGCTGGCCCCGGATTCCTTACACCTAATCAGTTTAAGACTAATGTATGTGATTTCCAGATGATCTGCCGTACGTGTCACAGAATCGGCTAGCCGCATTTTTCGGCGGGCGGTTTCGAATTCGGCAGGCTTTGGCGCAGCCGGTTTATGCCAGTTCGAGACCAGGAGCCGACGCTGAGGTTTCGCGGGTCACTGACTCCTCGGTGCCCTGAGCGGCCACATGACCAATTCATGCTCAATGACCGCTAACGGGGAGGCGGCATTCTTAGGAGTCTTTCCGCCATGGTCCGCTTCGCCCCCGAGACCGGCCGGTCACAATCTGCTGATCCAAGAAACACGGATACTCGCTGAGGGCCTGCTTGCCAAAACCTGAGTGACTCTTGCGTGACCGACAAGAGCCAGCGAGATCAGTTCTGCAATTCGTCCAGCAGTTCCGGGTGTCGGTCAAGAAGCCGAAATAGATTTGTCACCGCAGGTAGCGGACGGGCCTTGCCCCTCTCATACCGCGAGAAGGCATTCGGACCGCCGCCGGTGATGCGCGCGGCTTCGAGTTGGGTCAGCTTCAACTTTTTGCGGATTCGCGCCAGTTCGGCAGACTCTCGGGCGTCGATCTCGGCGGCAATACGTTTGATGGCGCCGGCGAACCGCTCACCTTCTCCCGCGTCGAATTCAACCTCATGACAATGAGCGCAATGCCAACCGGCAATCTTCGGCACCACTGTTGCGTGACCTTTGTATTCATACGGCACATCCTTGACGGCATGCCGCAGAATTCCCTGTTCGCAGTTCAGGCATTCACGGGGCATCTCATCTCTCCTTAAACTGAATCACAATCGAACCATCGATTCGCAACGTCACCTTGACGTACGCCACCTTGCCGGTCGGCGTAGCGCAGTGATATACGTCCTGCCACACCTGACTTGCAGCATGAGTCGTCATGCTCTTGTAGAAATTGGCTCGCGTGATCGCGCACACTACGCCAATCGCACTTGCAGAATCCAAGCCCATGGCCTGAGCACCAACCAAAGCGGTAGCAGTAAAAGCATCCGCGCCACGCTGTTGCACGGCGAGCTTCACAGCAGCCAAATCATAGTGCGGCTTACGCTTTTCCATCGCAGCAATATTAACCCATAAGGTTAGTTAGCGCAACCGTGATTTTCTAAGCCTGGCGACCGCTGCCGATATCGGGGGTTGAAGGAACTTCGGCCTCTCAACCGGGTTTCCAATCCTGCCACTACGTCCATTGGCGGCCGATTGTACGTACCCAGCATCCAATCCGAAAGCCGTCCATCGCTCAGAAGTAGAACAATAAGCCTCCGCTCTGGGCAATCCGAATTCAGCTTCAGAACGAACATCAGGTTCGAGATCTGGCCATGTTCAACCTCGCAATCGACAGCAAGCTGCGGGGTTGCGACCTGGTCAATCTGCATGTTCGGGACATCACGCACGGCAACAAGGTTTTAGCACGTGCGATGGTTGTGCAGCGAAAAACGCAACGGCCGGTGCAGTTCGAGCTGACGGAGCCTACGCGGGCCGCTGTCACTGCCTGGATCGAGAAGGCGAAATTGAAACCAGAGCAATGCCTGTTTCCTAGTCGCATCTCAAAGTCTGCCCATGTTTCGACGCGACAGTACGCTCGGATCGTGCATCAGTGGGTTGCCGCCATCGGACTCGATCCGACGATCTATGGCACGCACACAATGCGGCGGACCAAGGCGACACTGATCTACAGACGCACGAAGAACCTACGGGCCGTTCAGCTCTTGCTTGGTCATAGCAAGCTCGAAAGCACTGTGCGATACCTCGGGATCGAGGTAGATGACGCGCTGGAGATCTCGGAGCAGACAGAAATCTAGCCGCCTGAGTGCCGGCTGCACGTGCATCCCCTTAAGGGATTCGTGCGGCCGTTTTCGGGCGTGATACCCATTGCGTACAACCGGGGCCATCAAGAGACAGTCGAGCCGCTACAGAACCAGGTTTCCAATAGACTGCTGCCGTCCGGTAACCGGCCGTTCGAGTGTCAATAAGCGAGTTAGAGGACACCGAAAGCAGAGAACGGTGGCAACAGGCCATGGAACACGCTGCATACACGGCGAAACAT
>JAPLRA010000141.1 GCA_026399445.1 Sulfuritalea sp. | reverse complement strand
CGAGACTAGCAAGCAATAGCTGGGCGAAAGCAGCGCGCTCGCCGGCCGTCAGTTGCAGGGCTTCGGCTTCGAGCAATTCGAGTTTATTTCCCATGGCGAGTGCCTCCGTAGCGAGAGACGTCATTGTACTGCGAGCCCGGTGCCGAGTGATGGTGACGCCCAACGAATGAAAGGGACTTCCCCGTCCCGAGGCTGCGGCGGAAGCCGCGAACGGCAACGAGTGCCATGATGGGATTTCGACATCACATCAAAACCACGAAAGGGGAAGTCCATGAGCATTATCACCATTGGAGTCGATCTCGCCAAGAACGTCTTTGCCGTGCACGGGGTTGATGATAACGGCAAGGCGGTGCTGGTCAAGCCCAAAGTTCCGCGCGACAAACTGCTGGAGCTGGTGGCCCAGTTGCCACCCTGCGTCATCGGCATGGAAGCCTGCTCCGGCGCGCACCACTGGGCACGGCAGTTTCGCCAGTACGGCCATACCGTGAAGCTGATCGCGCCCAAGTTCGTCACACCCTATCGCCTGTCGGGGAAGCGCGGCAAGAACGATGCGGCGGACGCCGCCGCGATCTGCGAAGCCGTCACCCGGCCCCATATGCGCTTCGTTCCGGTCAAGGAAGAGCACCAGCAGATCATCCTGTGCCTGCACCGCACCCGGAACGGCTTCGTCGAGGAACGCACGGCCACCTACAACCGGCTGCGCGGCTTGATCTCCGAATTCGGCATCGTCCTGCCGCAAAAGGTCGCCAACCTGCGTCGCGACATCGTAGAGCATCTGGAGGACCTGCCCGGCTACGCCAACCAGTGTGTCGGCGATCTGCTGGCCCACGCCGACGTGCTCGATGCCCGGATTGCCGAGTACGACCGTGCCATCGCCCAGGCGGCCAAGGAGGATGCGCGCAGCAAGCGCCTGATGCAGCTTCCCGGCATTGGTCCGATAACCGCCAGCGCGATGCTGGCCAGCATCGGTGGCGGTCACGATTTCAAGAACGGTCGCCAGGTGGCGGCCTGGATCGGCCTCACCCCCGGCCAATACAGTAGTGGCGGCAAGGCACGCCTGGGCCGCATCACCAAGGCCGGCGACCGCTACCTGCGCAGCCTGCTGGTCATGGGGGCGCGGGCGATTCTGAGTGGCTTGGGTGACAAACAGGACCGCTTCAGTCGCTGGGCGCGCAGCCTGCAGGAACGGCGAGGCTACTGGAAGGCGGTGGTGGCGATTGCCGCGAAGAACGCCCGGCTGGCCTGGGCGGTGTTGAGGTATGGCGAGGAGTTCCGTCTGAAGCCGAGCGCGGCTTGAACCGCCGATAAATGCGTCAGCAAAGGAAAGATACGAAAGGGACACAGGTGCCACCGCGGGAGCGGTGGCCAGGATTCACCGATGCACTGCATGCGTTGATGTGAAGCGGGTTGGACCCGCGCCGGGAGCGCCTGATTAATTCTAGGGGAGTCGTTTTTCCCGACTAACGATTGAGGCCCCGGCGCGCGTCTTTCATCAGGGTCCGGGCGAGATGCCCAACATGACCGGTTGTAGTTTCGCAGTCCGCCATCTTCTTACTCAACACGCGCAGTGAAACAGGAACCCGATCAGGAAACGACGATGAACTGAAAACCAGAAAGCACTTGCTAAATTTTGGGAAGCCCTTGTAGTAGAGCTAACCGGCGCTGCGCGGCTTTATCGCGCAGCGTCCAGCGACCGAAGGGAGCGAGGTTGAGCGCCATGTTAGAGATCACGGCTCAAAACCCATGTTAATTACCAACGGAAGAACCCCGCAGTCGCAGAGAGGTGG
>JAPLRA010000486.1 GCA_026399445.1 Sulfuritalea sp. | reverse complement strand
TTCAGCCGCCCCTCGATCTTGAAGGAGCGGATGCCGGCCTCGACCAGGGCCTGCAGGTTGGCGCTCTGGTCGTTGTCCTTCATCGACAGCAGGTGCTTGTCGTGGGCGACGATGCGGCCGGTCTCGTCTTCCAGCGTGTAGGGCAGGCGGCAGGCCTGCGAGCATTCGCCGCGATTGGCGCTGCGCCCGTTGTGGGCGTGGCTGATGTAGCACTGGCCGCTGTAGGCCACGCACAGCGCGCCGTGCACGAAGAATTCGAGCGTCGCCGGCGCCGCATTTCTTCCTTCTCCCTCAGGGAGAGGGACCGAGGGAGAGGGTGGGGCGAGCATCAGTCCGTCGGAAATCTTCGCGATCTCCTTCAGCGTCAGCTCGCGCGCCAGCACGATCTGCGAGAAGCCGACGTCCTGCAGGAAGCGCGCCTTCTCCAGCGTGCGGATGTCAGTCTGGGTGCTGGCATGCAACTGGATCGGCGGCAGGTCGAGTTCAAGCAGCCCCATGTCCTGCACGATCAGCGCATCGGCGCCAGCCTCGTAAAACTGCCAGGCCAGGCGCCGTGCCTCGTCCAGTTCGTCGTTACGCAAGATCGTGTTGAGCGTGACGAAAACCTTGGCGTGGTAGCGGTGCGCGTGGGCCGCCAGCCGCTCGATGTCGGCGATGCTGTTGCCGGCGTTCGCCCGCGCGCCGAAGGCCGGCCCACCGATGTACACCGCGTCGGCGCCATGCGTGATCGCCTCGATGCCGAAGTTGGCATTCTTGGCGGGGGCGAGCAGTTCAAGGGCAGGGGTGGTCGCGGTCACGGTTGGGCAGGCGCAGGAAGGGCCGGGGTTGGCAAGCGATGGCAGGGGGAGAATTGTAGACGACTCCCCTACGCCAGGTGCTTCGGCCGCTGGCCAGACGCCAAAACCGCGGCGCTGTGGCCTATGATTGTCGAAGTTCGCAACCCCATCTGACCCGTCAACCTGCAATGAGTTCTCTCCGTCACCTCCGGCTTGTAAGCAGCGTCGCCCTGATCCTGCAGGGCTGCGCCGACGCGCCCACCGCGCCGCCGAGGATCGAGCGCTTGAGCGCCGAAAAGCTTGAGGCCAGCCTGCCGCAGCCGGCGGCGGCAATGCCGCTGGAACAGATCGTGGCGCTGGCGCGGCTGGGGCTGCCCGCCGAGGAATTGATCGGCCGCATCAAGCAATCCGGCTCCCGCTATCGGTTGTCAGCCAGCCAGATCGTCGAGCTGGCCGGGCAGGGCGTGCCGCTCGGCGTCCTCGATCACATGGTCGCTAGTGAACGTACGCGCATCTTCGACGACATGGCCGGCGAGGTGGAGCGCCGCGAAAAACTCTGCCGTGATCGCAGCGAACAGGAACTCAGGCAATGCCGCGCCCAGATTCCGATGCAGTGGTTTCCCGGTCAGCATCCCTTCATGAACTGCCTGCCGCCCACCGCCGGCTGGCCCCACTGGCGCTGCCTCTGACGGCCGGTCGAAGGCCCCGTCGTCAATCGGCGTAGTTGTAGCTTGCGCTCGTCACCCGTCCGTGATCGAACTCGACGCGGCAGGCGTGACGCCCGAAGCTCCTGGCCTCGGCCAGATACGCCAGCCTTGTTTCGGCGTCGAGTCGCCACGGGCCGAGGCCGTTGTCTTGCGCCAGCGTCAGCACGCGATCGACGGCCATGCCGGGCGTGATCTGCGCGCACAGTTCGGTCATTCGTTCTCTGCCTGTTGCCAGCGAGTAAGCGAAGTAGACGACATAAAGCACCAAGCCCGCGCCGGCGAGCCGCACTATCCATTGCCGCCACGCAGGTCGTTCTGGCGGGCCGGTCATGTCACGATTCCTTCGCGGTTGGCCATGGTCGCAACATCCGGGCGGCCGGCTTTCGCCGCCTACTCCGCCCGTCCCGTCAGTTGAAACGCTGCCCAGAAGAAGGGATGCGGGAAGGCCTCACGCGCCTTGATCTGCGCCTGACGCAAGGCCTCGCGTTTGTTCATCGAGGCCAGGTTGGCGTAGAAGGCCTGCATCAGGGTTGCGGTGGCCTTGTCATCCACACTCCACAAGCTGGCCACGATCGAGCGGCTGCCGGCATAGAGGAAGCCACGCGCCAGGCCCACCACGTCGTCGCCGCTGGCGATCTTGCCCAGGCCCGTCTCGCAGGCGGACAGCGTCACCAGGTCGGCATCCAGGTTCATCGAGTAGAGCTCGCCCACGGTGAGGATGCCGTCGTTGTCCGCATCCTTCGCCAGGTAGAGCCCCGACTTCAAAGGCTCATCCGCCTGGAACTTGCCGTGGCTGGCGAAGTGGATGCGCGAGAAGACGCCGCCGGCCTTCTTGAAATTGCTCTCTGAAGCATCCTTGCGCAACAGCACACGCGAGCTCGGATAGAGCGAGGCCACCAGCTTCGCCTCGCCTTCCGCGAAGGCCAGATCTAGCTTGGGATCGTAGCGGGCGTCCTTGTTCTGCAGCACCGGGCGCAGGAACTTCAGCACCGAAGCACTGGGCAGGAAGCGCAAGCTGTAGCGGTCGAGGAGGAACTTGCCTTCGGCGTCCTGCAAGGCGGCGAAGGGCAGGTAGTGCAGGGCGCCGTGGGCGACGATGATGATGTCCTTGCTCGTGACGAGTTTCTCCAGCGGCTGCCACAGGCGCGCGTAGAGCCCGCGGGCCGGCTCCTGCCAGGCCGGCGATTCGGTGGCTTCGAGCGTTTTGCGCAGGGTCTGCACCTGGCTGGAAAGTTCCGTCGCATCGAGTCGCAGCGCCAACAGCCGTTCGCGGTCCAGCAGGAAGGCATACAAATCATTGCCCTGGTAGTAGTACTCGATCAGGGTTTCATCGGGGCCGACCAGCGCCTTGAGTTCAGCGGAGGGGACCGAGCTGACCGTGACCAGCGTGGACAGCTCCGGGGCGGCCGATTGCAGGGCCTCGCGCGCCACCTGCAGGTTGCGCACCCCAGCCGTCTTCTCCTCGGCGGGTACTGCACTGTCCTGAACGCGTGCATTCAGGTCCGCCGCATCAAGCTGCGCCAGCACCAGCGTGGCCTGCGCGGAATCCGGCGCGGCGAAGTCCTTCTTTGCGGCCAGCATGTCCACCAGTGCGCGCGACTTGGAGCGCTCGACGTAATCGAAGGCCTCGACGGCGCGGCCCTGTTCGATCAGTACCGCGATCAGCCGGCCATATACCGCCTGCTTGTCGCCGACGAAGCCGATCTTGCTGGCTTCGGTGTTGATCGTGGAGCGCTGGCGTTCGATGACGTCAATCGCCTTGCGGTAATACTCGAGCGCCTCCGCAGACTTGTTTTCCTTCTCCGCGATCCGCCCTCGATCGAACAGAATCATCCAGTAGATGTCGCCGTTGTATTGCGTGCCGGCGCGGTTGAGCAGCTTGTCGAAGCCGCTCTTGGCATCTTCCATGCGGCTCGTTTCCAGCAGCGAGCGATTGCGGATGAACTCCTTCGGCAGCTCTGTGTAGGCGAAGATCGACTCGCCGCTGGACATTCGCGTGTACGAGATGGCGTTGGCGAAACCGAGCAGGAAGGACGGGGTGTCCTGTTCCAGATACTTGATGGCCTTGGCATAGTCACCCAGCGCCACGGCAATTCTCGCGAGGCCGTTGTACTTGTCGGATTGCAGGCCGGTGTAGGGAAAGGCGGTGCCAAGATCTTCCAGCCTGGCGACCGCAGTAGATGCCGACTCCCGATCGCCCTGCAGGGCATGTGCGAGGCCGAGAACGGCCAGAGCCTGCAGCTTGAAGGCGCGTTTGAGGTCCTTCTTTTCTATCAGTTCGAGCGCCGAACGTGCTTCGGCCACCGATTTGTCGTATGCGCCCAGGTCGCAATAGGCTTCGGCCCGCCAAATGGCCGGCTGTGCCGATATGTCGGACAAAGTCGCCATGTCGCTGACCTCGCCGCGCCGGATATGCGCATCCATCGCTTCCAGGCAGCGGAACAGCCGCTCGTAATTCTTCAGCTTGCTGTGCGCCAGGCACATCATGTTAAGTTGGCCGATTGGCGCCTGGTCCATGTCCGGCGCCTTCTTCTCGATCAGGGCCAAGGCTTCGCTATAGCGCCCCTGGACAAACAGGCCGTATTCGGGCGGCAGGAAAGCGTCGCCAAAGCCGGCAAGCAGCGGCGCGGCCAGACAGACCAACAGAACATTGCGCCACCTGCCGAGCGGGAGATCGGGTAAAGCCTTGCAATGACGGAACATGTGTCCTCCAATTGCCAGAGACGAACTGCTCGTGCCCACCTTTCCAGATTACAAAGGAATGCCACTTTTTCAAGACAATTTTTCCGGGATCGGGTGCGGATTCCAGGATCGCCGTGCCGCCGGCGCCGACAATTCGGGATGTCTCGGAAGCAGCGAACGCGGTATCCTGATCGCCAATCCATGTCTTCGAGTAGCGCTTCATGAGCAAAGATCGCATTGCCGGTGCGGAACGTCGGCGCTTGTACGTCGTGGGCGGCCTCTGCGCGCTCGGCGCGGGGATCGGCCTGGCGAAGTATCTGACGAGCCAGCCGCAGCCACCGGCCGGCAATCCGCTTTCAGTGGATTTTGGCGACCTGCCGCCGGGCAAGCTGCGCACGGTGGACTGGAACGGTCGCACGGTATGGATCCTGCGCCGCAGTGCCGATGACATTGCGTCGCTGGCGGGCTATGAAAGCGAGTTGACCGATCCCGCTTCCGAACAGTCGCTTCAGCCGGCGGCCTGCCGCAATCCGCATCGTTCGCTGCGTCCGGAAGTATTCGTCGCCATCGGGCAATGCACGCATCAGGGATGCCCGCCGGCGCTGCGCAGCGGTGTCGGTAATCGCGGCGAGTTTCTCTGCCCCTGCCACACCTCGAAGTTCGATCTGGCCGGGCGGGTATTTCGCGCGGGGCCCGCTCCGGCCAATCTGGTGATTCCAGAATACCGGATGGAAGGTGACAGCCGCGTGATCATCGGCGAGACGTAGGAATGCAGCGGCTACTCTGCTAATCTGATTTCGCAGGTCGTGTTTCACCCCCCCCAACCGAGAAAAAGGAGCCAACATGATTCGTTCCAGTCTGTTGTTCGCGGCCGCGCTTGCCCTCGCCGGCAGCGCGCATGCCGACGCGTTCAAGCTGTCCAGCGCCGACATCACGGCCAGCGCCCCGATCGCCGAGGAGCAGGTATTTGCCGGCTTCGGCTGCAGTGGCAAGAATATTTCGCCGGCATTGAAGTGGTCGGGCGCGCCTAAGGACACCAAGAGCTTCGCCCTGCTGGTGCATGACCCCGATGCGCCGACCGGCGGCGCCGGATGGTGGCACTGGGTGGTGACCAACATTCCGGCCGATGCGGCGGAACTGCCCAAGGGCGCCGGCAAGGCTGACGGTTCGGCACTGCCCAAGGGCGCGGCGCAGATCAACACCGACTTCGGCGGCCCCGGCTGGGGTGGCCCCTGTCCGCCCGCAGGCGACAAGCCGCATCGTTACAACTTCACGCTGCACGCGCTGAAGGTGGACAAGCTCGATCTGCCGGCCGGAGCGACGGCTTCGCTGGCGGGCTTCATGATCAATGCCAATTCAATAGGCAAGGCGACGCTGACCGGAAAGTACGGTCGCGCGAAGTAGGCGTTCGGGCCGGGCGGCCAGCGCGTCAGTTCTTCTGCGCCGCCCGTCTTTCGAGAATCACCAGCGCGATCCCACCGAGAATGGCCATCGACGCC
>JAPLRA010000104.1:6060-7802 GCA_026399445.1 Sulfuritalea sp. | reverse complement strand
GGCATCGGCCAGATCGATCAATACCTTGGCGTGATGATCCTGGCCCTGTGCGTGCGTCTGCCGTCCGGCACGACTCTGGCGGCCGAACAAGGATTCGAAGAAGTCGCTGAATTCGCTTCCCGGACCGGAACCGGAATCTCGGCCGCTGAATTCGAAACCGGCATCCCAGTCCGGCGGCGGCTGAAAGTCCTGCCCGGGTTTCCACTGGCTGCCCATCTGGTCGTAGGCCGCGCGTTTCTCCGGATCCTTCAGCACCGCGTAGGCTTCGCCCAGCTCCTTGAAGCGCGCCTCGGCATCGGCTTCCTTGCTGACGTCCGGATGGTACTTGCGCGCCAGCTTGCGATAGGCGCCCTTGATCGCGTCCTGGGTGGCGTCACGCGGGACGCCGAGAGTTTCGTAGTAGTCCTTGAACTTCATGGTGCCGGGCTCGCTGCTGTGGTTCGCGACATTGATGTTACACGGGCTCCCGCAGGCTAGACGGAATCGCGATTGGTTCTCTGTGCGCTGTCGCACAAAGTTGCATGTCGCCGCTTTGTCGGCCCTGCAGACCCGATTCGGCACCCCCGACTACTTTGTCAAGCCGGGTGCGCGCTCTAGAATGTTGCATCCCGTCAATATTGCTGCCCATGAAATCCCACCACTGGCCCTGGACCTTCCTCGTTTTCAGCGTGCTCGGCGTGCTTCTCCTGCTTGCGGGGATCGCGGCGCTGGCGGGCATGCTCAAGGGCGTGCATCCGCTGTTCGGCGACGATATGGCCGGCTGGGCGTTGATCGCGTCCGCGGTCGCCTGCTTCCTGACCGGCGCCTTTCCTCTCGTCTTACGCCGTCTGGCTGAACAAGAAGGCGCCTGAAGGCTAAACCGCTGCCCAATGCGGTGTGGCGATGCCTTCGCCAAGGTCGGCTTCGACCAGGCGGCGGCGGACTTCCAGCAACTGCGCGATCAGCGCCGGTTCGGCGCGGCCGTAGGCATCAGCATCGGGCGTGCGCCTGACCACCACGCCGAGCAGTTCGGTGATGGCATTGCCGATCGAGTTCTGGCTGATGGTCACCACCAGCCGGCCTTGGTCATTTCGGTAGATCAGCTGCTTGAAGGCCGGCTGCCAGCGGATCGCGTTGGCATACTTGGCATCGCCGATACAGCGCTCGCGCACCATCTTCGCCGTCTTGAGGAAGTCGTTGTTGAACTGCAGCCGGTTTTCCACCAGATCGGGAAAGTGGATGTCGCGCGGCAGGGCGGCGTTGCGCGTCGACACCTGGCTGAAGAAGCTGCGGTAAAAGTCGATGAAGCCCTTGAGCAGGGTGTCGTACTCCTTCCAGAAGCGCACTTCCTTCAGCGCCGCCAATCCACCATCGGCGCCCTGGATCTCCCAGCTCGGCAAGCCCTGCGGGTAGCCGGTCAGCGCAATGCGGCTGGCGCCTTCGTCGCAGGGGCGCAGTATCTGCAAGTCGAGTCCCTCGAAGAAGGCGCGGTAGACCTCGCGCATGTGCGCCTGGAACAGCGAGTGCTGGCCGCCGTCGGTCAGGTTCGGGTTGGCGGCGTCGGCCAGCGGCGCGGCGTGCAATTCGCCCTGGTCGAAGACGATGAAGTGGTTGTGCAGCATGCGGATGCTCGGCACGCCGGGCGAAGTCAGCGGCCAGGTGGCGTCGAGGCTGGCCTCGCCGGCGAGCACCAGGTGTCGTGCCGGATCGGGGTAGCGCTCCAGCATGTACTCGATGATGATCTGGTTCATGCGGTTACAGAA
>JAPLRA010000104.1:1685-6019 GCA_026399445.1 Sulfuritalea sp. | reverse complement strand
GCGGCCGGGCGGATCGAGGATGCTCTGTGAGGTGTTGGAGATGATCGAAGCGGCGAACTCGTTGCTGTGGCCCAGCGCCTTGCGGTACAGCAACAGCCCCTCGGGGTTCTGCAGCAAGCCGTTGTTGTGCACCAGGTCCTTGAGGTTTTCGGCGCTGTTGAAGAACTCGTTCGGCTTCATCCCCTCGGGGACATCGAGCGGGATCGGGCGGAACGGGGTGAGGATTTCTCTCGGGCCGGATTGCATGGCGACAGAGCATAGACGGGCCGCGATCGCCTGACCAATCAGCTTTGATTAAGGCGCCATCAATTCCCTGAACCCCGGCGCTAGGGGCGCTTGCGGCGCGACTCGACGATGCCCATGCTCTGGGCGAACTCACCCTTCCCGCTTGCCAGTACTTCGCGGCGCTGCTCGCAGCGAGCCAGGACGTCCCTTTGCTGCTGGTCCGTATAGGCCACCCACCAGTCGCGTTCCTCCTGGGTGCGACTGCAGCCAAGACACAACTGCGTCGCCGGATCCATCTGGCACACCTTGACGCAGGGCGAGCGCACCGGGGTCGGTGTCGCGGCGGCAGGTCGGGATTGCATGCGGAAACCTCGGGGTCTGATAATCTCGGCAATCTAGCGCATTTCACCGCTTCGGGAAAACATCATGAAAGCAGTTCGCATCCTTGGCATCACCGTCGGACTCATTCTTGCCCTGCTTGCAGCCGGCATCGGCGCGCTGTACGCGCTGTTTGATGGCGAAAAGATCAAGGGTGAGCTGAGCCGCGTGATGCTTGAGCAGAAGCAGCGCAAGCTCGACATCACCGGCAAACTCGAGCTATCGGTCTGGCCCGACGTCAGCATCAAGCTCGGGCGCCTCACCTTGTCCGAAGCGGGCGGCAAGGAGGAATTTCTGGCGCTCGACTCGGCGCGCGTCGCGGTGGCCGTGATGCCGCTGCTGTCGAAGCAGGTAAAGGTGCAGCGGGTCGAGGTCAATGGCCTCAAGGCAACACTGGTGAAAAGGAAGGACGGCACACTGAACATCGCCGACCTGTTGGGCGGCAGCCCGGAAAAGCAGAGTACGGAAGTCGGCGCTGGCGGTACGGCGAGCTCACCGCTGCAGATCGACATTGCCGGCATCAAGGTGGCGAATGCGCAGTTCACCTGGCGCGACGAAAAGAGCGGCAGCACCACAGCGCTGTCGAATCTCGATCTCGGCACCGGGCGCGTGCAGGCCGACAGTGCGAAGCAGACACTGGCGATGGATGCCCTGTCGCTTGCCACGACGTTCTCGGGCAGCGGCAGCACGGCAGCGGTCAGACTGGGCCTGTCCGGCGTTGAAAGCAGCGCGCAGACCTTGAAGATCGGCAAGCTGGTGTTTGATCTGGATGCCAAGACCGGTGAAACGACGGTCAAGGCCCACCTTGATTCCCCTGTGGCAGCGAATCTCGCTGCGCAAACCGTGGCACTGGACAAGTTTTCCGGCAGCGTGGACTTCGCGAACCCGCAGATGCCCATGAAACAGCTCAAGCTGCCGCTTTCCGGCAGCCTGCGCGCCGACCTTGCACAACAAACGGTCGCGCTCGAACTCGCCACCCAGTTCGACGAATCGAAGATCGCGGCGAAGCTGAAGGTGGCGAAATTTGCGCCGCTGGCACTCGGCTTCGATCTCGACATCGACCAGCTCAACGTGGACAAGTACCTGCCGCCGAAGAAGGCCGACGACAAGACGGCGAAGGAGGGCAAACTCGATTTCTCGGCGCTCAAGGGGCTGGACGTGAATGGCGCGATTCGCATCGGCGCGCTGCAGGTGTCGAAGCTGAAACTGGCAAAGCTGAATGCGAAGATCGCCATCGCCGGCGGGCGTCTGGATGTTGCGCCCCTGACACTGAATCTTTACGAAGGCGCGGCCAATGGCAGCCTGTCGCTCAACGCGGCGGGAAACAGCCTCGCCCTCAAGCAGACTCTTTCCGGCGTCAGCATCAACCCGCTGATGAAGGACCTCGCCGACAAGGACCTGCTGGAAGGCCGCGGCAATGTGGCGTTGGACGTTACCAGCCACGGCGACAGCGTCATGGCGATGAAGAAGGCGCTGGCCGGCAGCGCTTCGCTGAGCCTCAAGGATGGCGCGATCAAGGGTATCAACCTGGCGCAAAGCCTGCGCGACCTCAAGGCCAAACTGGGCGCCAAACAGGATGCGACGCAGCAGGCCAAGGCCGGCGACAAAACCGATTTCTCCGAACTCACCGCCTCGCTGAAGATAACCAATGGTGTTGCCCACAATGAGGACCTGGCCATGAAGTCGCCCTTCCTGCGACTCTCCGGCGCCGGCGACATCGACATCGGCGGCGGACAGATGAACTATTTGGCCAAGGCCAGCGTGGTAGCGAGCAGCGCCGGTCAGGGTGGCGAAGGCCTCGACCAATTGAAAGGTCTCACCGTCCCGGTGCGCGTTACGGGGCCCTTCGACAGTCTTTCCTACAAGATCGAGTTCGGCAGCCTGGTGTCTGACGTCGCCAAGGCCAAGGTCGAGGCCAAGAAGGAAGAAGTCAAGGCCAAGGTCGAAGAGAAAGCCAAGGACAAGCTCAAAGGACTGTTCGGCAAATGAGCAGGCCCTGATGCGAATCGGCGTCGATCTCGGCGGCAGCAAGATCGAAATCATCGCGCTCGGCGATGCCGGCGAGATGTTGCTGCGCGAGCGCGTGGCGACGCCGCAGGGCGATTACCGGGCGACGCTGAGTGCCGTCGCGGGGCTGGTCGAGGCAGTGGAACAGAAAGTTATGTCCCTGCGCACTTGCGCCAGGGACGGTATCCACCCGGACGGCGCTGGTGGTACGGCGAGTGTTGGCGTTGGCATCCCCGGCGCGGAATCGCTCAGCACCGGCCTGATCAAGAACGCCAACTCGACCTGCCTGATCGGCCAACCGCTCAAGCGCGATCTGGAGGAACTCCTGCAACGCCAAGTGCGCATCGCCAACGATGCCAATTGCTTTGCGCTCTCCGAAGCGGCCGATGGCGCGGGAGCCGGCGTACCCGTAGTGTTCGGCGTGATCCTCGGCACCGGCGTCGGCGTCGGCATCGTCATCGACGGCAAGCTGCTGACCGGAGCCAATGCCATCGCCGGTGAATGGGGGCACAACCCGATGCCGGGCGAACATCATCACGATGCCTGCTACTGCGGACGTCGCGGCTGCATCGAACTCTATCTTTCGGGGCCGGGCCTCACCAGCGATCATCGCCGCATCGCCGGCGCCGACCTTTCCGCGGCGGCCATCGCCGAGCGCGCGACGACCAGCGACGCCGAATGCGAAGCCACGCTGGCCCGCTACGAAGCGCGGCTGGCAAAGGCGCTGGCGCAGGTGATCAACATCCTCGACCCCGACGTGATCGTGCTCGGCGGCGGACTCTCGAACATGGACCGCCTCTATGAAAACGTGCCGCGCCTGTGGACCGCGCATGTCTTTTCCGATCAGGTGGCCACTCGCCTTTTGAAGCACCGGCACGGCGACTCTTCCGGCGTACGCGGGGCGGCCTGGTTATGGCCATGAACGCCGCCATTGCGATCGACGGGCTGTTCGCCGGCCAGGTCGCGCAGCTCAAAGGTGACAGCCGCAGCAGCGCCATCGTCAAGACGCCGGTGCACAACCGCTGCCTGCTGACGGCGGAAGGTCTCGCCGGCGACACCCAGGCCGATCGCGGCGTGCATGGCGGCGACGGCAAGGCACTGCACCACTACCCGGCTGAACACTACGCACAACTGGCGGCAGCCTTCCCCGATGCCCTGCACCTCGCGCCGGGCGGCCTCGGCGAAAACATTTCCACACGTGGCCTGACCGAGGCCGAAATCTGCATCGGCGATATCTTCAGGATTGGCAGCGCACGCATTCAAGTCTCGCAGCCGCGCACGCCCTGCTGGAAGATCGACACGCGCACCGCATGCGAGGGCGTCTCCGCCTTCATCGGCGAGCATGGCCTGGCCGGCTGGTACTACCGGGTGCTCGAGGCGGGAGAGGTCGCCGCGGGCGACCTGCTGAAGCACCTCGAGCGTCCGGCCGACGCCGTGAGCCTCGCCGAGTTCTGGAAGGTGATCCGCGCCCAGCGGCCGTCGATCGAAGCGCTGCTGCGACTGGCCCATGCCAGCGGGCTCGATGACGCCTGGGCCGGCAAGCTGCTGCAGCGCGCCGAATGGCTGCGCAACAACAGCCAGGGAAGCGCGCCATGAACCTGTGGCTGCGCATCTTCCTGCCCTTCGCCGCGGGCTATTACTTTTCCTACTTCCTGCGCAACGTCAATGCCGTCATCGCGCCGGAACTGACGCGCGAACTGGGCGTCTCCGCCGCCGACCTGGGC
>JAPLRA010000104.1:0-1661 GCA_026399445.1 Sulfuritalea sp. | reverse complement strand
TGGGCTTGCTGACCAGCGCCTACCTGCTCGCCTTCGGCGCCGTGCAACTGCCTCTGGGCCTCGCGCTCGACCGCTACGGCGCGCGCCGCGTCGAGGCCTTCCTGCTGCTGATCGCGGCTGCCGGTTGTGCGCTGTTCGCCGCCGGCCACTCGCTGACCGAACTGGCGGTTGCGCGGGCGCTGATCGGGCTCGGCGTGTCGGCCTGCCTGATGGCGTCCTTCAAGGCCTTCAGCCAATGGTTCGGCGTCGGACGCCAGGCCTCGCTCAATGCCGCCATCATGGCTGCGGGCGGACTCGGGGCGCTCACGGCATCGACGCCGTTGTCGTGGGCGATTCCCCAGTTCGGCTGGCGCGCCGTATTCGTAGCCCTCGCGGTAGCCGGCGCGGCCGTCGCCGTCGCCATTTTCAGCACGCCCGACAAAACCGGCAACGCGCAAACCGAGCCGCTGCGCACCCAGCTCGCCGGCCTCGCCGAGATCCTGTCCAGCCGCGCCTTCTGGCGCTATGCGCCGCAATCGACGCTGATCGTCGGCGGCTTCCTCGCGCTGCAGGGATTGTGGGCGGTGCCCTGGCTGATGAACTTCTCCGGCCTCGAACGCGGCGCCGCTGCCCACCACCTGCTGCTGATGGGCAGCGGCATGCTGGTTGGCTTTCTTTCCCTCGCCTTTGGCATCGCACCGCTGGCAAAACGCGGCATCGCGCCGCTCGCGGTATTGCAGACCGGCATGGGGTTCGGCTTGATCGCCACCCTGCTGATCGTGCTCGGCGTGGGCCCGAGCGAGCCGCTGTGGTTCTGCTTCGGCCTGGTGTTTTCGGTCGGCAACCTCGCCTACGCGCTGCTGCAAGGCCACTACACCGGCGCGCTGGCCGGCCGCGTCAACACGGCCTTGAACCTGACGGTCTTCGTCGGTGCCTTCATCATGCAATGGGGCTTCGGCGCTGCGGTCGACGCCATGCAGGCAGCAGGTCATACCGCGCGCGATGCCTACCAGATCACGTTTGGCGGACTGCTGGCGCTGCAGGTGGCAAGCTGGCTATGGTTCCTGAAAAGAAACTAGAACTCCAACGGATCGACGTCCAGATGCCAGCGCAGGCCGCCGGGCATTTTCAGCGCGTAGAGTTTCTCCATCCACGCCGTCAGAAACGCCTGTAGCGCCGGGCGGCTGAGGGATTCGACCAGCAGATGGCCACGCTCGAGCGTCATCAATCGCTGCAGGCGCATCGGCACCGGATCGTAGAGGGTGACGCCGTCGGCCAGCGAATTTGACAACATTGCGGCGGCGCTGCGCGCGGCGGCCAGGAAGGCCAGCGACTGCTCCATGGTCCGTGCCTCGGCGCGCAGCATGGCCTGGAAACTGAAGGGCGGAAATCCGGCAATGCGGCGCTCGTCGAGCTGCGAGCGGGCGAAGCGCACATAGTCGTGATCGACCAGCGCCCGGTACAGCGGATGATCGGGATACTCCGTCTGAATCAGCACTTCTCCGGGCAGGTCGGCGCGGCCGCTGCGGCCGCCGACCTGCATCAGTTGCGCGAAGAGCCGCTCGGGGGCGCGGAAGTCGGCAGCGAACAGCGCCGCGTCGGCGCCGACCGCGCCAACCAGGGTCAGCAGCGGAAAGTCGTGACCCTTGGCCAGCATCTGGGTGCCGACCAGGATGTCGGCC
>JAPLRA010000027.1 GCA_026399445.1 Sulfuritalea sp. | reverse complement strand
TGTGTTGAAAGTCGCCAATCGAAACCGAGCGATGGCTGACAAAGGGCGGAAAGCCATACTCGGGCGACCGCCAGACAACGCGGGTGCGGTTTGCCAGTTCCGGCTCGACATGGGCCAGCGTATCCCAGATATAGCTGTCGACTGCGCCGCCGCGAGCCAATCCGCTGGCTACCGCCTCAACCACCTTGCGGTGCGACCAGGTGAAAAATGTCTTGCGAAAGAAACTCGCAGGATCGTGCCCGAGTTGACGGATCTCATAGCGCGGCGCCAGGTAGCCGGTATTCGAATAGGGGTCGGCATAGGCGAAAATTTCGCCGGCCAGGTCAGCCATGGAAGCGACTTTGGCGTTGTCCTTTTGCACGATCAGGTAGGAGCGGTAATGCGGGCGCCCCTGATAGAGCGGCACAGCCATCAGGCGCACCGCATCCTTGAGATGGAGGAAGGGATAGTCGCAAATCCAGGCGAACTCCAGCTTTTCCAGACGCAGCAGATCCATGGTTTCGCGGTAGCTGTCGCGTTGCACGAATTCCACTGGCCGCTGCAAGGATTCCGCCATGAAATCCCGCCATTCGGCAAGCAAGCTGTGCTGGTCGTGCAGAAAGGCCGGCGTCATGCCGACGCGGATTTTGCTGCCGGTTGCCTGCGCCTTGCGCGACAGGCCGATAAGTCCGGCGGCCGCGAGGCAGCCGCTTTCAATCAGCCAGCGGCGGCGGTTACGATGATGGTTACTGTCTGGTAACGAGATTCGCGCACTCTGATTCATGGAGCCCCCGTCGGTTACGGTGTGGTAACTATCTTAAACGGTTTTCCTGTGCTTGACCGTTCGAGTCTGCGACGTCTGATCCCAAGCGCCTGAAAGCACGATGTTTAATTTCGATGGCATGTTTCTCGCACGCAGATAGGCAACCTGATGTTCTGGCACCAATCGTGAAACCTTCATTCCTTCCTGCTCTTGGTCACCTCGACGCGCTAAACGCGCCGCAGGCCTTGTCACGTAACGCGCCGTATCGCCAGTGCCGACTTTTGGCGACACGTGCGGGTGGGGTGCGCAGTGTTTGGGAAAGTCTCGATGGCAACAATTTCAGGTTACCAAAAGGTAACGCCGTGGCGGCGGCAGATCGGGCATGCGGCCCTCGCCCGTCATCCGGTTTTTCAAATTGAATGAATTTCGATACAGGAGGCAGTCATGAAATTGACCCGACGTGAATTTATCAGGGCGTCGTCCGCGTCCGCGGCTTGGATGCTCGGCGGAAATGCTATGGCGGCCGACAAGGCCAAGCCCAAGCCCATGCCGTTCAAGAATGCGCTGATCCCGCGCAAGGCCCGGCCCAGTGTGCCGGCCAAGGGCGAATGGGTGGCCAGCACCTGCCAGGGCTGCACACAGTGGTGTGCCATCCAGTTGTACGTGAGCGGGGGCCGCATGACCCGCGTGCGCGGCAACCAGATCTCCAAGAGCAACCACGGCTATGTCTGCCCGCGCGGCCACCTGATCCCGCAGATGACCTACGATCCGGACCGCGTCAAGGTGCCGATGAAGCGCACCAACCCGCTGAAGGGCCGCGGTATCGATCCCAAGTTCGTGCCGATCTCCTGGGACGAAGCGATCACCCTCGTCGCCGACAAGATGCTCGAACTGCGCACCGCCGGTGAGCCGGAAAAGCTGCTCTACATGCGCGGCCGCTACTCACCGACCTCGACCGATCTGCTCTACGGCACGCTGCCCAAGATTTTCGGCACCGGCAACTACTTCTCGCACAGTGCGCTTTGTGCCGAGGCCGAGAAGATGGGTCCCGGCCTGACGCAAGGCTTTTTCGGCTACCGCGACTACGACCTCGAAAAGACCAATTGTCTGGTCGTCTGGGGCGCCGACCCGCTGGCCTCGAATCGACAGGTGCCGAACACCATCCATCGCTTCCATGAAATCGTAGCCCGCGGCACGGTGATCGCGGTTGATCCGCGTCTATCCAACGCCGCGGCCAAGGCCCACGAATGGCTGCCGGTGCTGCCCGGCACTGACGGCGCGCTGGCCGGCGCCATCGCCCATGTGCTGCTCACCGAAGGTCTTTGGAACCGCGAGTTCGTCGGTGACTTCAAGGACGGCAAGAACCTCTTCGTCGCAGGCAGCATGGTCGCCGAAGACGCCTTCGTCGAAAAGGAAACCTCGGGCCTGGTCAAGTGGTGGAACCTGGAGTTGAAGGACCGCACGCCGGCCTTCGCCGAGAAGGAGTGCGGCATTCCCGCTGCACAGATCCTGCGCGTCGCCCGCGCCATGGGCAAGGCCGCACCCAAGTGTGCCGTCTGGATGGGCCCCGGCGTTGCGATGTGGCCGCGTGGCACCTACGCCGCGATGGCGGTGTATGCGCTGAACGGCCTGCTCGGCTCGATCGATGCCGAAGGTGGTGTCTGGGAAGGTGCCAGCGGTCCCAAGCTGAACAAGTTTCCCAGTACCGAAAAGTTCATCGATGAAGTGGCCAAGAAGGGCTACAAGAACCATGGCGTCGATGTTCGCGGCCACAAGGACATGCCGGGCCTGCAGGTCTCACCGATCAACCACGTACCCAATTATCTGTTGAAGAATCCCGGTGCGATCAAGATGGTGATCTCCTCGTGGAGCAACTTCAACCACTC
>JAPLRA010000447.1:7316-7940 GCA_026399445.1 Sulfuritalea sp. | reverse complement strand
CTTCCTCCGGAGGCAGCGAATAGGCATGGCGCACATCGACCTCACGGCCACTTTTCAGCCGTAGCCGGCGGTTTTCCATGCTGCGGTCCTCGTGGCCCGAACCGGCCCCCACCTTCACCGCCACCAGAGAGCCCATGGCTTTGAGCCTCAGTTGCTGAGCGGCCCGCTCGGCGGGGGGGGCAAGAAACTCTCCCACCAGGAGTGTCAGTGCCGCGAACACCAGTCCGATCTTCGCCAACGTGACCAGCAACTCCCGTGTCGAGAGGCCCGCAGCCCGCAGCACGGTAATCTCTGAGTGACGAGCAAGAACCGTAAGCGCATACAGGGTCCCGATCAAAACACCTATCGGAAACAGTTCATACAGCCGACCCGGCAAAGTCAGTGTCACATAACCGAGTGCATGCTGCAGTTGGTAACCACCCTTGCCTATGCTTTCGAGTTGATGAATCAGATCAAAGAAGGCGAACAGCATCAAGAACGCCGTCAGTACCAAGGCGGTGGACGCATAGATCTCCCGCGCCAGATGGCGCTCATAGAGCTTCAGCGCCATCGCGCTTTGCCCCAGGCAAGCGGATTCTGCCGACGATAAAACAAAACAATGAGGAGCAGAAACATTCCCACATG